>SKNI01000101.1 GCA_007120615.1 Myxococcales bacterium
ATGATCTCGGAGGCCTCCTTTTCGGGGAATGTCCAAAATGGGGGTAGTTCTACAGGGGGGCTCGTGGGCCGAAATAGTGGTGAAATCACCGATTCTGAGTCCTCTGGGAGAGTTGAGGGAGAACTCAACTGGGTTGGAGGACTCGTTGGAATGAATCTGGGTACAATTACAGACTCCTCATCGTCGGCCGATACTCATGGCTTCATTCAGAATGTTGGAGGCCTCGTCGGGGCGGTATGGTCTGACGGTGTGATTATGAACTCTCACTCGTCCGGTGAGGTGACGACGGCGGCAGGTGGCAGTCGCGGTGGTGGACTTGTCGGCGAAAGTCAGGGCAGCATCATCGACTGTTCGTCTTCGAGTAATGTGCAAACAGGACAAGGTTACGCCGGCGGACTCGTTGGATCAATTCGATACGACGGTGAAGTTGTCCGCTCCTTTGCCACCGGGAATGTGTCCAGCAATCAATTTTGGGTGGGTGGTCTGGTTGGCATTGTCTTTGACGGGAGTATCACGGACTCCTATTCCACTGGTGATGTCGTGGCAGGGTATTTGGTCGGAGGTCTCGTCGGTGAGAGTAGAGGCGATATTTCCAACTCCTATTCGACGGGAGCCGTGGAAGCGGACCAAGACCCGTTCGGAGGCCTCGTGGGGGAAAGTGACGGGGTTATTACCGATTCCTTCTGGGACGAAGAGACCAGTGGAATCACCGAAGGGGAGTTCGGCGAGCCCAGGGAAACAGCCTCCTTCGACGACGGTACGTTCGGCGGATGGAACTTTTCCGATACCTGGGTTATCGGTATCGCTCCCGATGGGGAGACGCGACCGATTTTGCAATGGCAATAAAGTAGATGAGGGAGCGGTTGCGGCAGGATTTTGGTGGCCGGGTCAGGGGCTGACCCATTAGTATCGGGCTCCGTCGATGACTCACCGATGCCGAGATGGGTTTATGACCTCCCAGGATTCTTTGATCACGTTGAAGGCGCGGGCCCTGGCCGAATCTGTGGTCGCCATGAAGTGGCGTATCGTGGGTCTGGTGGTTGCCTGTGTCGCGATGATGGTGGTGCTGCCGATGACGCAGCCCGATCGAAGCGCGGCGGTGGAGCTCACGGCTCAAGAGCTTGTTCGGTCTCACGTCGGGGATATGAGCGAGGCGCTTGAGGGCCCCCAGGTTGTATTCTCCTATGAGGGCGTCGCGGAGCTCGAGGCGGTCGTCTGGAAGGAGGTCTCTCGGGTGGCGAGCCTGGAGTCTGTGGAGGCGGGAGCCCCGGAGCTTCGGGTCACGACGGAACTTGCTTCGGCGGGGTACCTGGTTCTGTCCATGGAACTCGATGGTCTCAGTGGTCTCGATAGCGAGGAGCCGGTGGTCAGCGAGGGCTCGCAGCGCGTCGGGGACTGGCAGTCGATTCTACCGCCGTTGAGCGCGATATTGGCGGCGCTCTTTTTGCGAAAGATTTTGCTCGCTATGGCCGCAGGTGTCTGGTTCGGTGCCGTTGTGGTCGCTCAGCACGCGCCGCTTTCAGGGACGGTGGGCGCTCTGGGCTACGTCGGCACGAATCTGACGGACTCCTTCAATCTATATATCATCGGCTTCACCTTCGCGCTGGTGGGGATGGTGCATGTCATGATCCGGATGGGGGCGATGGCGGGCGTGTTAGAGCTCTTCTCGTCGATGGCCCAGTCGGCTCGGTCCACTCGGATTGTCACGGCACTGATGGGCTTTGTGATCTTTTTCGATGACTACGCCAATACCATCGTGGTGGGAACGACCATGCGGCCTCTGAGCGACGCGCGGCGGATCAGCCGGGAGAAGCTGGCCTATATCGTGGACTCGACGAGCGCGCCGATTGCGGGGCTTGCGATCATCTCGACCTGGATTGGCTATGAGGTGGGGCTCTTTGAAGAGTTGTCCAGGCAATTGCATCTGGGAATGAGCGGCTACGAGATCTTTCTGGGCATCATTCCGCTTCGATTCTATTGCATCTTCGCGCTGGCTTTTGTTCTGTGGAACGTCTTTATGTCGCGGGATTTTGGTCCCATGCTTCGGGCCGAGCGCAGAGCGACTGAGACGGGGGCATTGTTGAGGCCGGGGTCGGTACCGTTGACGCGAGCCTCTTTTCTGGCGGTGGGGCCGAAAGAGGGCGTGACGGCCCGCTGGATCAACGCCGCGATTCCTGTGGGCGTTGTCATCGCGGCGACCATGGGAGGCATGTTCTGGTCGGGCTGGGGTGGTGACGGGTCAGCCCTGGCGATGCTCGGTGATATGCGCTCCTGGGAGGCGTGGCAGGGGGCGTTCTCCGACGCCGACGGGGCCAAGGTTCTCTTCTGGGCCTCCGTGCTCGGAACGCTGGTGGCTATCTCGCTGGCGGTGGGGCAGGGGCTGTTGAGCGTCGGTGAGTCGGTGAAGTCGTGGCTGAAAACGGTGCCGTCGATGTGGATGGCGGTGGCGATTCTGGTGTTAGCCTGGTCGATTCGGTCGGTCTGCGACGACCTGGGAACGAGTATTTATCTGGTAGGAGCGGTCGACGGTTTGATCACCTTGACCATGCTGCCATTACTAACATTCGTCGTGGCAGCGCTGGTCGCATTTGCCACGGGAACGAGTTGGGGAGCGATGGGGATTCTTTTGCCCACTATGATTCCGCTGGCTTTTCAGTTGGGTGACGGGACGCCCCATTCGACGTTGATTCTGATGCTCTGCTTTGCCGCGGTCCTGGACGGGGCGATCTACGGAGATCATTGCTCCCCGATCTCGGACACCACGGTGATGAGTTCCATCGCCGCCGGGAGCGACCATATCGACCACGTTCGAACGCAGATGCCCTACGCGACGGTGGCGATGCTCTTTGCCGCCGGCGTTGGATACGTGGGCGTGGCGATGGGGTTGTCGCCGTGGGTGGCTTTGCCGGTGGGGATCGTCGGGTTGGGGGTGGTGTTGAGGGTGGTAGGGCGCTGAGGTCCGTGGAGGCGCTGAGGTCGCGGAGTCGCGGAGTCGCGGAGACGTGGAAGGGCGAAGCGCGGAAGGCTGAGCGCGGAGTCGCGATAGAGCGCGCTGAACTCCGCGGATGGCCACGAAGAAACGTCCCGTTGGTGTCGTTGCTGGAACTGCTGTGGTCTTTGTAGGTGCTTCTCGATCTCGATCTCGATCTCGATCTCGATCAACGATCAACGATCTCGATTAACGATCAACGATCAACGATCAAAACATCAGGATAATGGCTGCGGGGTACCCAAAGATCGACGGGGCCATGGTCAATGCCATGCCAAATGCCCGGCCGGAGGCGCCCTTTCGGTAGCCCATCAAAAAGAGTATTCGGCCGATGGCGAAGAGAGCGACGGCGACGACGATCATCGAGAGGCCCGGGCCTTCGATTGCGACGGCGAATGCCAGAAAGGCAAATACTGTAAGGACTGCCTGCTCCAGGGTGTTCTGGAGAAAGGCGACGCGAATCGCGAGTTTTGGGCTCGGGGGCCCGGCGGCGGAGCCCTGCACGTCGGCTGCCGATTTTCGGCGTCCTACGGAGACCATTCCCACGGCGATGAAGACCCAGATGATCACGAAAACGCCGGCCTGGATGGCGAAGGCGATTCGGTCGATCAGAACGATGGGGAAGTCGACGACGCCGGGGATGGTGTAGAAACCAGCGGCGAAGAGAGCGGCGCTTAAGAGAAGCGCCAGGGATGTGAAGATCTGGATGTTGCGCTCTTCGCGGTCGAGGTCGACCTCGTCTTCGGTGTAGAGATAGGGCTCTTTCTGTTCTGTTTCGATGGTCGCCTCCTCACGGGTCAGGTGGAGGCGATTTGTATCGAAGAATCGGTGGTCAATCAATCACTCAGACTCCCCAGGGGTAAGTTTCGGGCTCCAGCAGCAGGTTGGGCTCGATGTGAAGGGGATGGAGGCTGTCCGTGCGATCGAGGTGAATGAAAGCATCGTAGCGTCGGGGGAGGACGGTGGGGACGTAATTTCCCAGTGATTCCCGGGCCGGGTTGTAGACGACGCCGATGGCGCGGTGGGGGCGGGGCGTGTGGAATTCTTCGACTTCGGCGACGTCGTCCATGATGAGGAGTTGATCTGCGCTTTCGGTACGATGGAAGGCGTCCTCCCAACTTCCCGGTGCGGCCGGTGGTACGGGCATCTCTTGCATTGGAGCGCCCCAGGACTGGCCGGCGATGACGTGGCCCCGGTGGGTTCCGAAGCCCACGAGGACGACGTCGTCTTCGCCAAAGCGCTCTCGTCCGAGTTGGCCGAGGTTGACCATGCCGCCCTGGGCCATGTCGGTGAATCGGGCGTCGCCGATGTGGGTGTTGTGGGCCCAGACGATGGCTTTGGACTGTGGGCCGTGAAAGTCGAGGAGGTCCTGGAGGGTCTGGTCCATGTGGCGGTCTCGGATATTCCAGGAACGGGGTCCACCACGGATCATGATTCGGTAATATCGCTCGGCGTTGACGAGGACTCTGGCGTTCTGGAGGGCGTCGAAACTCTGCTCGGGGTCGGCGGAGTATTCGGGCATCTCGCTGCGGAGTTCAGCGAGGAGATCGACGACTTGCTCCCGACAGTCGGCGCCCACCATAGCGGTGGCTCGAGCGTAGTCCTGGCCACGAAATTTGTGGGGTTCAAAGCAGGCGACGGCGTTTCGGGCGGCGGGGGGGGGGTCGGGGGCGACCTCTTCTAAAAACGCCATGAGCGCGGCGATGGACTCGGTCAAGCTGTAGACGTCGAGGCCGAAGAAGCCGACTTGTTTCTCCGGCGGAAGGTCGGAGTTGAGACGTTTCATCCAGTCCAAAAGTGCGACCACTTCCCAGTTGGCCCACATCCAGGTTGGCCAGCGCTCAAATCGTTGAGCGGCGTCGAGAGCTTCAGAAGGGGTGTCGGGATAGTCTTTGATGAAGCGGTTGAGCTGGTAGCAATCGGGCCAGTCCCCTTCGACGGCGATAAAAGCGAAGTCTTTTTCTCGAATCAGCCTCTGACTCAGGCGGGCCCGCCACGTATAGAAATCAGAGGTGCCGTGGCTAGACTCGCCGAGCATCACGACGCGGCTGTCACCGATGCGGTCCAGGAGAGGGTCGAGATCATCGGGAGTTTCAAGGGGGCTGGTGTGGCGGCGAAGGTTCTGAATCATTGGCCTTCCTGGTGTTTGTTTGCACAAGATTCTATCGGGCTGCGGGGCGGGCTTCATCGCCCAGAAAGCGGCGAAACCACTTGCCGGCCTGGTTGGCGACCTGTTCGAGGGTGCCGGGCTCGGAGAAGAGGTGGCTTGCGCCGGGGATGAGGCCCATCTGCTTCTGGTGGGCGCCGATCTTTTCGATGGCTTCCTGGTTGAGTGTGATCACCGGCAGATCGAGGCTTCCCACCAGGCAGAGGGTCGGGGCTCGGACGTCTTTGAGGGCCGGGCCGGCGAGGTCGGGGCGACCACCTCGGGAGACGACGGCGCGCACGGGGTCGGGTCGCGTTGCGGCGGCTACCATGGCGGCAGCTGCGCCGGTGCTGGAGCCGAAGAGGCCGATCTTGAAGGTCTGGGTCCTGGGATTCATGGTCAGCCAGTCCACGGCTCCCACCAGGCGGTTGGCCAGAAGGTCGATATCAAAGCGCAAATGGCGAGTTCGCTGGTCGATGGCTTCTTCGTCGGAGGTGAGCAGGTCGATGAGGAGGGTGCCCAACTGAAAATCGCGAAGGATTCCGGCGACAAATCGGTTGCGGGGGCTAAATCGGCTGCTCCCGCTGCCGTGAGCAAAGAGGACTACTCCGTTGGCGCCCGGCGGAATCTGGAGGTTGCCTTCCAGGATTACGTCGCCGGTGTTTATCTGAACGAGTTGTCCATAATCGTCGATGGGGAGGATGGTGGCCGGGCCGCTCTGACCGTTTGCGAGTTCGTCGTCGCTGAGGTCGTATCCGTTTTTTAGGAGACGACGCACATCTTCATCGGTGGTCTCGCCGAAGTCGTCGTACCAGGCGCCGACACCGAAAAAGGGATCGGGGGTGGCCAGGCAGACCATCTGGTCGACCTTTTCGCGGAGTTCTTCGCAAGTTCGTTTCGGAGCGACGGGTACGGCGGCGATGATCTGCGCGGGGTTCTGGGCTTTGATGGCCTCGATGGCCACTGCCATGCTGGCGCCCGTGGCGAGTCCGTCGTCGGCGATAATCACCGTTCGCCCCGACAAGTTAAGTGGCTCGCGGTCTCCCCGATAGAGCATCTCCCGGCGGTGAAGCTCCACCCGTTCTCGATCGGCGACGCGATCGATCTTCTCTTCGCTCAGCCCCAGGACACGGACGATGCTTTCGTTGAGAACTCTTATATCTCCCGAGGCGATGGCGCCCAGGGCCAACTCCGGCTGGGCAGGGACGCCCAGTTTTCGGACCACGAATACGTCGAGTTCGAGGTCTAAAATATGGGCGACCTCATGGGCGATGGGAACGCCGCCGCGGGCCAAGCCGAGTACGATTGCGTCTTCGGGAATGTCAAGATTGGAGAGATTTCGGGCCAGTTGTCGGCCCCCGTGTTGGCGATCTAAAAAGAGACTCACAACTACCTCGTGTCCACTGCTTAGAGGTTACTTTCGGGCTGTGAGGCAGAAGCTAAACACCCTCCCGGAAAGCAGAAATGAGGTCGGTGGGATGGTTATTTAGAGCTCTTTCGTTGCAATGACGAGGCGGGCGGCGGGGTAAGGCGTATCTTCGTAGGGAGTTCGGACTTCGAGTTGGAAGCCCTGTCGCTCGAGGACTTCCCGGGCTCGCTCCAGGGTGAAGGTGAGATAAAACATGATGAAGGGAGGTTTAATCAGGGCGTTTCTGACGTGCATGATGCCGTTGAAGGTTCGCGAAAACCACCAGGCCCGGGAGGCAACGGGGGGCATGGGACCGGTGACGAAGAGGAAGCGGCCGCCGGGAACCAGGGCCCGGTGGACGCGCTCGGCGAATTGGTCTTGTTGGTGATGGAGGATGTGGCCGAAGGCTCCACAGGTGGTGAGAACGTCGAATTCCTCGTCGAAGTCCATCTCCAATACGTCGCCCTGAATCAGGCGGACCTCGCTGTCGGATTGGGAAGCGTCGTCGGCTTTCAGGAGCCTTTCGGCTTCATCGAGCATGCCTTGCGAGAGGTCGATTCCGGCGATGGTTTTGCGACATATAGGACGGAGCGCGCGCATTGCGGCGCCCGTTCCGCAGCAGAGGTCCAGGGCACGGTCGATGGGCCCGCCGACGGCTTCGGCCAGGGGTATCAAAAGCTCATCGGGGGTTCGAAAGGGGGTATATTCGAATTTGGGGGCCAGCAGGTCGTAGCCTTTTGTGGTGGAGGAGAGGGCCTGCTGAGCGAGCTCAATAAATGTGGGGCCTCTGCGGTCGAACATCACTGGTCCTTTTTTTTGAAGAAGCTCGTGAATCAGCCCGAGGTGTCTTTAGTCTGGTGAACTCGGGCGACCGTCGGGGAGGGCCGCTCCCAGATCTCTTTGAGCTTATCGTAGACGGTGACGTCGGCGTCGGAAATATCGTTCTTTCGGGCGGCCAGCCGCTGGTGGGCCAACTCTTCGGAGATCTGACACTCGATGAAATGGACGGGCACGCCCATCCGGCGGGCGACATCGATGAGTTGGAGGCGGCGTTTGTCCTTTACGAAGGTGGCTGCGACGCAGACGCGCTTTCCTTTTTTGAGGGCTGCCCGGGCGCGGTTTGCCACTTCGGTGTAGGTCCGCTCGGTGAACTCCAGGGTGTAGATCCCGGAGCCGAATTCGTCCTGTGCGCTCTCGTCGGGGTCGAGTCCGGCCAGTTCTTTTCGGACCTGGTCGGTCTCGATGAGGAGGTCGGCTTTGTCGTCTGCGACCCATCTTCGACCCAGGGTGGACTTTCCTGTAGCGGGGAGTCCGGCCAATAAAAAGAGGGCCGGGCCGTGGTCGGGGTCCAGCCGGGAGAGGGCGTAGAGCCAGTGGGCCTGGGACTTCTCTCGAGCTTCTTCGCGCAGCGCTTTCGGAACCTCTGGCTCTTGAGACTTGAAGCCGTGGACCTTGGCTCGGACGCAGGAGCGATAGGCGACGTAGAAGTCCAGAAGTTCTCGGCCTTCGTCGTCGTCGGAGTGGTCGAAATAGGCGCTCAGAAATCGCTGGGCCTCGTCGTCGAAGCCTCGAAAGCCCAGATCCATGACCAGAAATGCGATGTCGCAAATGGGGTCGGCGAAGCGAAAGGCGTCGTTGAATTCGATGCAGTCCACGATGAAGAGTGACCCGTCGTCGGCGATATAGACGTGTTCCAGGCGAAGATCTCCGTGGGTGTCGCGGGGAATCGCGCTGTCGGCACGGCGAGACATCAAGGGCTCCAGGCTGGAGAGATGCCTGCCGGTGTGGGTTTGAAGTCGCTCGAAGACATCGGAGTCCACGGTTCTGCCGACCTGGTCTCGGCTCTGTCGGAAGTTGTCGATGGCGTTTTTCTCGACCTTTGCATACCGGGCGCAGCCGGCGATTTCGGGGCTGTGGTCGGCTTCCCGGTGGAATCGGGCCAGCTTTTCTCCCAGTCTGGCGAAGAGGCCGGGAGGGACCCCGTCGTTGTGGAGCCGAGTGCGGAGGGTGTCTTCTTCGCTGAGGCGTCTCATGCGGACGGCCCACTCTACGACTTGCCTGGATTCGTGGTTGTCAGCCTCTCCGATGCGGTGGGCATCTCGGGAAGCGTCAAAATAGATGGGGACCACGTCCAGGTAGACATCGGGGGCCAGTCGGGCGTTGAGTTCGATCTCCCGCTGACAGAAGCGTCGTCGTTTCTCGAGCGTCGAGTAGTCGACGAACTCAAGGTCCAGTGGTTTTTTGAGCTTATAGGCGAAGTCTCCGGCCAGAAAGACCACCGAGATATGGGTCTGGTGGACCTCGATGGCGCCCGCGTCGTGGGGATAGGCGTCGGAGTTGGAGAGGTCGCGAATCAGGGTGTCGATCATGGCGTTGCTCGGTCTCAAGGAGGTTCGACCAAGGAGTAATCACGCTGCAAATCAGGAGTAGGTCGTAGGAGAAGTCTTCTGAGGAAGGCGCCCGGTTATTCTGCGCCGGGAGCGCTCACCTGGGCTGGACTGGCCGCTGCTGCAGTACGCGCAAGGTGTCTCTCTTCGGCTCCGTAGCCTTCGGCGACGAAGCGGTCGATCCGCTGCCAGTTTTCCACCATGAAGTCACGAATCGCGTCGGTTTGTCGGGGGACTTCGTCGGCGATAAAGCGCCAGATCGAGACTTCCAGCCGGGCTTTGGTCAGGGTTCCTTTGATCAGATCATTCATACCGGTGGTTCGGTCGATGCCGCGGTGAGCGATAAAGACCAGGTCGGCGTGAGGTGATGCCTCAATGAGGCGCACGCTTCCCTCCCGAAGAGGGGGCAGGGTGTTTTCGAGACTCTCGGTGATGGCGTACATCTGGGGGTCGTCTTCGAATTTTTCCATCAGGCGCTTACGCTTTTTCTCGGTGAAGCGAGTTCCTTCGGGATAGACGACGACGGCAGCGTTGTCCTCAAGTTCGGTGGCCAGAGCGATGATCTTTTGGATTTCGAATTCCGGGTCGTTTCCGCCTCGATTGACGAAGACGTTTGGGATTCGCTGGGCGGCATAGTCGAGGGTAGGGTCGATGAGGAGTTCCGATTTGATGACGTATCGATAGCGCTTGAGTTCTCGGACGATCGCCATGGGCATCATGGTATCGAGAGTGCTGGCGTGTCGGGACATGGCGATGCAGGGGCGGGTATCCTCGAGCTCTTCGAGTCCCTCGATCTGGACGTCGACGGAAAAAATGCGAACCGAGCCCCAGAAGAGTCCCCGCGACCACCATCGTTGCAGGCGTCGATTGGCCAGATCGTAGGCGTCGTCGTCGAGTCCGAAGAGGTGTCGAATCCACAACCAGAAGGCGATGACCAGTCCTGTGGACTCCAGCACAAAAAAGAAGGTGAAAAAGATCATCGTCCGAGTCGCCGAGAGTTCGCGGCGCATGATCACATCGTAAAGAGCCAGTATGGGAACCACTACGGGGAGTGTCAGCGGCAAGATGATCGCCAGAGCGAACCAGGAAGTGGTGGTCAACGCGCGGCGGGCCCAATTAATGTCTTTGGGGATTTCGTGGAGTTTCATAGGGACACCAGACGGTGGATTGGTTGTTCTTACAGGACCTAACTTCTATCAGTTGAGATAAAAATCAAGGCTCGGTTTTTTGGGGAGGTGGTGACTGGTGAGTCAGTTTTTATGCGGTACGCCTCACCAAAAACCCGTCACGTGACAAGACGGCGACGCCCAAATCTTAATTTTGCTAAATAGAAGGCGGTCCGGATTACCCAACATCGCCGTATCCGATCGTTTCGGGTTATTTTGCACGTCGATATAGACAAGGTGGCTCGCGGCTCGCAGCGCCTTCTATTAAGGACGCCCTGAACAACGGGCTAATTAAGATTTGGGGGTTGGCGTACTGGAGAGTGGTCAGTCTTTGCGAGGATCAAAGCGTTGTGCAACTTGCAGCGTGTCTTTGAGGATGATGGGGAGTTTTTGGCCAGCTACCCAGTGGGACCGGATTTTCTCCATGTCCTGAAGGGTGGTGGCGAGGTGTCGGAGATTCCAGTCGACGCACGGTGGGGGGAGGTCACGGGCAGCCTGGATGTGGTCGCGGGCGGTTGCGAGCAGGCGCTTCATGCCGCGCTGCATTCCTTTGGTTGTGCGTCCGGCGGCGGCCTGAGTTGGTTTGTAGCAGATGGCGGCGAGTTGAATCAGAGCCTGAGTTGCGTGTCGGGCGGAGGACGCGTTGGGGTAGGAGTGCCAGAGCTCTTCCCAGGATTCATGAGCCTCCCAGAACTGGCCGTCGTGGAGCAAGTTGAGGCCAGTCTGAAAGCGCTCCTGACGCCATTCGTCGGTGGGGTTAGAAGTAGTCATTCGATGAGAATGCTCAGGTCGTTGTCGAGTAAGATGTCTTTTGTGATGTCGGCAAAGACTTCGGCTGTGAGGTTAAATTTATCCTGATCGCGTAGGACCTCGGCGAAGGCGGTGATGCCCATCTGGAGGTGGATATCATTGAAGGTTTGTGGATCGAGAGGTGGCGGTCCGGTGGCCTCGCTACTCATCGGAGGAGGCTGGCGATGAAAGGTAGCCTGTTCATAGCCGTAGGCGATCTCAAAGAGGGTGGCTTCGTCAAAGAGTCGGGCGGTGAAGACCATGCCCACGGGGAGGCCGTCGTCCATTCCGGCGGGCACTACCAGGGTCGGCAGGCCGGTGATGCTGGGCAAGATACAATTGTTGCTCCGGGCGCGGATGCCCGCCGAGCCTCGAGTGTCGGCGGGGTAGAAGAGGGCGTCCAGATGATTCTCGTCGAGGACCTGGTGGACGTAGTCTCGGTTGATTCCGTAGGCTTCTTCGCCGTTTTCGATGCGCCTTCGAAGGTTTCCCTCCGACTGAGTAGCTCGATCCATACAGTCGTCCACGGTCTCAAAGAGCCAGTGAGAGTAGAATTGATCCTCGCAGAACTCCTGGTAGCTGGAGACGCCGTGCTCGGTGCGCTCGAGAAATCGATTGACGTCAACGCCCTGACCGCTGGATTTTCGGTCAGTGTCGAGTTCGGGAAGGGTGATGCCGTCGACGAGCTCAACGCCGAGGCTCTCTAACGCGTCGAAGGTGGACTCAAAGAATTCGGTCGCCGGGGCGCTGGAGCCGTCAAAGGGACGTCGGTTGTCCTCTCCCAGGGAGCGAAGGATGCCGATTCGTTTTCCTCGAAGGCCATCGGGGGAAAGGTAGTCGGTGTAGGACGATTGTCGGGGCATGGCTTCTTCGCAGTGGCGGTGATCCTCGGGGTTAAAGTCGGAGAGGATGTCGAAGAATTTGGCCAGGTCCGTAGCAGTTCGAGTCATGGGGCCGGCCACCGCGTCGAGGCGATTGGAGGGATAGACGCCGTCGGTGCTCACCAATCCGATGGAGGAGCGCATGCTGAAGAGGCCGTTGTAGCTTGCGGGGTTCATCAGGGAGGAGCAATTGTCGGTTCCCAGCCCGCCGACGGCCATATTGGTGCTGACGGCGACGGCTGCGCCGCTGCTGGAGCCGCCGGAGTTATAGCGGGTGTTGTAGGCGTTGCCCGTCTTGCCGCTGCGACCGCTTAAGCCGTGGACCCCGCGGGCGAGCTCGTCCATGGCGGTGGAGCCGACCATGATGGCGCCGCTTTCTCGAAGTCGGCGGACTGTGAAGGCATCAAAGGTGGGTCGGGCTTCGATAAGTCCCAGTGAGCCTGCGGTGATGGGCACTTCCAGGGAGGCGTAATTGTCTTTGATCACAAAGGGGACGCA
>SKNI01000686.1 GCA_007120615.1 Myxococcales bacterium
AACCTCATGATCAGGTTGTCCTGTTTGTGATGTTCTTTCTGGTTTTGGATGTAGCGAGAGACCCTCGGAATGTCGTTGGGGCCGATGGTGAAACCACTAAACTCTTCTTGCCATTGGAACTTGTTCATCCAGGGGAAGTGACGCTTAATTGCTCCCGATGAATTCGATTTCAGACCGCCAATAAAATCGGAAACCGCGATGGATGGTGGAATCGCGGATAGTAGATGGACGTGGTCCTCAATTCCTCCGATCTGGAGGAGGTGGCCGTCCATGTCTTTCGCGATACGACCCATCACAGGATAGAGGAATTTCTCGATTTCTGATGTGACCCAGGGTCTTCGACCTTTTGTGGAGAAGACAATATGGTAACGCATTCGTGTAAATGGCATGAGACCCTCGTCGTTTGGCCGGATGGATAGAGCACATCTCTATTGTCGGTAATAGGGAGTGGTACTGTGCGAGAAATTTGGGATCGATCGGAGGAGTTGGGTCGACCGATGGGGGTTGTGACGTGGTCGGTGGTTGTGAAGGGTGTTCATTCGAGTTTGATAGCGAAGCGGAGGTGCTCCAAACGCAATGCGCTGAAGTATGGGTGAGTTGCAATGTGTCGCCTCTGGAAGAAGGAACGATTAATATTTCTCATGGAGAGGTGAGCCGATCAGTAGATATGCCTTCCGAGGACAACCTGGACTGTAGTAACTTGGTGTATCTAAATATGTAGATGTGTCGGTACCGAATCTTTCGCATAAGCAAGAATTAGAAAACCGAAGCGACGTCCTTTGAGGGCGTCGCTCGGTTGGTTAAACCATCTCAAATTACTCGTCGGCCATTACAACCCGGGCGTAGATAGTCGCGGGTATTCACCCCGGAGAGACCCGCCGGCTCAAAGGTTTCGCGAGCGGAATCCAGAGCGAGTAGCAGCGGTGCCACGGCCCGCTCCTTTACATGTCCGCCAGATCGTAGACCCGAACCTCGCCAAAGGTCAGCTCGGTCTCCCAGTTGTTGAATCCAAAATAGCGGTGTTCGTCGCCGCGCAGAGGGTTTTCGTCCTCGTAGACCAAAAAGAGTTCGCCGTCCACGTACCACATCAGGCTGTCGTCCATGCGGACCACGTCCATCTGATAGGTGCGGCCGGGCTCCACGGAATATCCGTCAGCTCCAACCAGGCGGTCGTCTCCGTGTTCATCGAGGCGGGCGATGATATTGAGGCGATTTTGCCAGCCGCCGAAGATCCCCACATAGCCGCTTTCGTGGGTCGCCCCGTCTCCGAGGATCTCGAATTTGATATCTCCATCGTCGGAGTCACTCCGAGCGACAAAGCTCACTCGAAATTGCTCAGGCAGAGGCTCCTGAAGCCAGAGGGCATCGTTTCGCGCGCCCTGCACCTTCAAGGCACCGTCGGACAACTCCCAGCCGTCAAAGCCGGTCTTCCAATTTTCGCCGATCTCCTCCCTTTCGAAGTCGTCTTCGAAGACGAGTTCCCCGGCCGCAAGATCAATCTCTACTCGCTGAGTCGGCGGGGACTCAGGCTCTCGGTCGCATCCGATGGCGACGGCCAAAGTGATCAACAAAGAGAGGAGCACGAATAGTTTGGCGATCACTTTCGACGAGGACTTCATCTGCAACTCCCAAAAAAGACTCCGATTTCAATTGCCTGATTCGCTGACCCACTCTCGTATCGCTTTTACCCTTCTTTTGGCTATCCCCGCCAGCTTGATGGCGGAGAAAACCGACCCCAGGGAGAACTCGATCAAGGTCTCGGAGAGCTCCCTGGTGTCTTCGTTGAAGGGAAACCACCAGGGGTCGGGCCCGCGGGAGGAATCTACAAAGATGGTCTGGTGCCGAATGAAGGTGGGATAGCTGTAGCGGCTGGCGGCGATGCCGGTTCCCGTATCACCGGTTCCGGTCCAGGGGATATTGGCCATGGAGCCGGGGATGGCGTGATTATTGACCAGGGCTACTCCCACATCTAAGCGCCGGGCGATGGCCTTTCCGCGGGTAAGATCGGTGGTCCACACCGAACCGTTGAGGCCGTAATTTGAGGCGTTTGCCCGTCGTATCGCCTCCTCTTCGTCTTCGACGCGAAGCACGGCGATGACCGGGCCGAAGGTCTCTTCTCGAACTACGTCCATCTCGTCGGTGCAGTGGTCCAGAAGCGTGGGACGAAACCCCAGGCCCTGGCCTCCGTTGCAGCGGTCTCCGCCGGCCAGAAGTTCGGCGCCCTTCTTCAGGGCGTCATCGATGTGGCGCTCCACCGTCTCGAGTTGTGCCGGGTTCTGCAGGGGCCCGATCTCGCAATATTCGAACTCCGGGGCGACCCGCACCTTTTCAAAGAGGGCCGCCAGGCGGCTGACGAAATCGTCGGCGATGGACTCCTCGATATAAAGCCGCTCGATGGCGCCGCAATTTTGTCCGCAATTGTGAAGCGCCCACTGGGTAATGCCGGCCAGGGTGCGCTCAAAATTGCAGTCCGCCAGAACGATGGCGGCGTCTTTTCCGCCGAGCTCCACAGAATGGGGAATCAGCAACTCTCCGGCCCGGGCGGCCACTTTTCGACCGGTAGCAACCGACCCGGTAAAGGTCACCGCGTCGATGCCCGACTCCAGAAGCGCCGCGCCCACATCGCCGCCTCCCTGCACCACGCTCACCAGTCCATCTCCCAAGACTTCCGTAAAGCGCTCCGCCAGCCAGGCGCCGGTGCGGGGGGTGAACTCCGAGGGCTTTAAGACCACGGCGTTTCCCGCAAGGAGAGCCGGAAATAGGGGCTTAAAGAAGATCGAAAACGGATAATTCCAGGGCGCGATAATCCCCACAACGCCTCGAGGCACGGATTCGACGACGGCCTTCTTGCCGGGATAGGCGACCCGAGAGATCGAGACCTTCGCCGGCCCCAGGGTGGCCTCGGCTTCCTTGATGGCCACTTTAGCGTACTCATTGATGCCGGAGACCTCGTTTAAGAGCACCTCGGGGACGCTCTTTCCGGTCTCCTGGGAGATGATCTCGGCGATCTCCTCACTTCGTTCCAGGACGGCTTCGGCGGCCTCCAAGAGCATGCGACTTCGCAGCCCTAACGACGCCTTGGCCCAGTCGGCTTGCGCTTCGCGAGCTTCTTCGACGATGCCGGCGATGGCTTCCACTGGGGTAGTATCTACCTCGCTCAAGGCCTCCCCGGTGGCCGGAGAGCGGGCCCCGGGCCGGGAGTGATCGATGGTTTCGGTGTTCATTAGTCTCCCTCAATTCGCAAGCGCTCAAAAACTGTAAACTGCTGTCCTGGCAACACTCCCCACTGCCCCGACGCTGACACTCGATAGGTCCCGGCGTAGACCTCGCCATCGAACACAAAGGGCTCTCCCTGATTGTTGCAGG
>SKNI01000452.1 GCA_007120615.1 Myxococcales bacterium
GAGCCGGAGCCGGAGCCGGAGCCGGAGCCGGAGCCGGAGCCGGAGCCCGAGCCCGAGCCCGAGCCCGAGCCCGAGCCCGAGAGTAAACCCCGACCGTCGACTGATCCCGAAACGGAGTGAACATTTCATCACAGGCTAATTGGGACGGTGAGGTTGACACCAGGACGCCCCCCTGAAACGATTGTCTCGATGATTTCCCTCGATTCCATAGGCATGCACTGGACCACCCAATGAAGCAAGAATCGTGGTCGGGCGAAGAGCGCGCCCTCTTTGAAGCCCTTCAAAAGATGGTCTCCAAAGGCTACACCAACCTCAGTAGGGAGGGGGCAAAAGCGATATTCGACGCGATTCTCTCGGAGTGGCCTGACGGGGAGTTGGCGAAGGAAGAATCTGGAGGGTGGACCGGAAGGATAGCCAGTGGGGTCGTTCGCCCTTTTCTACCGAACGCAGTTTCGGAGACAAAGGGAGAAGGAGCAGACTTACCCTCCGTGGACATCACTGCGGATACCCCAGGGCGGGTAAGCGGAATTCTGCATCAAGTTTTGCAGGTGGGAGCAATACTGGTAGAGCTCGATCCGAAGCCGGCACTCAATGATCTGGTAGCTGTGCGTCTGGACTTTCCCGACGCTCATCTGACCGTAGAGACCCAGGGGAGGGTCGTCCATCAATCCCCTCGAGGCACGGCCATCGAAGTGTCCGGTTTGACCAAGGAAGATCGGCTGGCATTGCAGGCTATTCAGGTCGACTCAACTCAGGAGATTCGAGAGGAGGGCAAAGCAGCTCAGGAAGAGAAGGAAGAGCCACCGGAAAAACCAACGATGCCATCGGTAGGAGATTCCTTTTTGGAGCCGGGGGTGATTCCGCCGGTGCAGGAGGCTCCGGACCCGAATCGATCATTTGCCCCGTTTGGCTCCAGGAGGGGAGCGCGACGGCGAATGGTGTCGACCACGCAGCGGCGCCGGGTAGACCTTCCAACTCCAGATATGAATGTCGCGCAATCTACCCTGCGGGGTCGAAAGCCCGGAGAGCGAACCCGAGAATTTTATGGGCCACCCCCGGAGTGGTTAGAGCCGAAGGAAGATGCCGATCGGATTGAGGAGCTGGCCTCGGAGCGGGTGATCGATATCTTATTACAGCTCTCGGAGAACGGTTTTACCGGGGTTTTGGAATACGACGAGGGGGGAGGTGCGGAAGAGGAACAATATGTCTTCGACAGCGGCTATGTGGTGGAGCGGGCATGCAAGCCGCGAGTGGCCGAGGAGGAGATGGGCCCGATGTTGCAGGCCGCCGACAGGATCACGAAGCGCCAGCTGGCGATGGCGGCAGCCCATGCCGATGAGTTGGGATTGACGGTGGCGCGCAGTCTGATGGACCTCGATATTCTCAGCCCTGACGAGTTGCGCCATGCTATTGCCGGTCGGCTGACATTCTTATTGAGAGAATTTTGTAACCAGACCGTGGGTAATGTGCGTATCTTTGACTCCCGGGCCCTGCCGGCTGGCTTTTTGCCGCAACCGCCGCTTCGGGTTCACGTGGCTGTGGAGAGAGTCGTCTATGACCGGCTTTATCGGAAGCTATCGCAGATGAGCACCGAAGAGCGCGAAAAGAAGATGACTTCGGAACTCGACGCCTATCCCGAGGTCATCGGACATGAACGAGATCGGCTGGATCGGGCCGTAACACAGCCGGACCAACGACGCCTCGTGGAGCGCGTAATCACAGGAAGAAAGAGACTTCGAGAGGCATTAACGGAGAGCGCCCTCGCTCCGGCGGAGACCTTCGCCGTGGTCTTTTCCCTGCACCGGATGGGTCTGGTTCGCTTTGACCGCTCCCTGCACGCCACGGTGGTCCGAGAGCGGATGAGAGAAAACGTCACCGTCAAGTATTTGAGCGTCCATAAGGCGAGCTATTTTGAGGTTCTCAACGTTCACTGGTCGAGTTATTCGGAGGTGATCGAGAAAGCCTACCGGGAATTGATCGAACAATTCGACCCGGTCAAAGTGCCGGATCAACTGGAAGACGAGGTTCATCAGCGGGTTCGAGAGATCACCGAGCGGGTAGAGGCGGCGTTTGCGGCTCTGGCAAAGCGAAAGACTCGCCATGCCTATCGAACACGGATTATGCCGGAGTATAAGCTGGCCCATGCGATCCCGCTTTTCTTGAAGCAATCGGAGTTGGCGGACCGTCGGGCGCAGTGGGCAGAGGCCCGAGACGCGATTCGGCGGGTGCTCGAGATCGACCCCGAACATAAGGAGGCCCAACGACGCCTGGATCGATTCAATCAGATCCTCGATGGCACGTTGTCGCCGGATCCATCACAAACCAATCAATAAGGTCCGATCGTCGTTGATCGGAAACAATTCAAGGTGGGCTCACGCCCAGAGAAGGAGGGACGATGAAACGTCTGGCACGAATGCGAGATCTGGTGTTCAAGAATGACTCGAAGATGTTGATGTGGGTCTTCGACGGGATCGGAGGCCTTCCTCATCCAAAGACGGGCAAAACGGAGTTAGAGACCGCCAAGATTCCGGAGATCGATGCGTTTGCCCGCGAGAGCAGCTGTGGGGGACTCGTTCCTCACGGGCCGGGAGTAACGCCGGGGAGCGGACCGGGACATCTGGCGCTCTTTGGATATCCTCTGGATGAATTCGACCTCCCTCGAGGGGTGCTAGAAGTTCTGGGGGCGGAGGGAGCCTTTCAAGACGGACAATGGGTGGGAGAGATTTCATTGCGGTCGCAGGACCTGGCGATGCGGGGCAATTTTGCCTCTCTGGAGGTTCGAAACGGTGAGACCGTGGTCTCCGATCGTCGGGCAAACCAGATCGCCACCGAAGAGAGCAGGCGGGTTTGTCGAGAGCTAAGCCAGGGGCTGAAGGCCGAAGGCTACGAAATTTTTGTACTCCCCGGGCAACAGCATCGGTTTGCGTTGGTGATTCGGGGACCCGGTCTGGCGGGTGGGCTGACCGATGGGGACCCTCAGAAGTCGGGAATTGCGCCCAAAGAGGTGGAAGCAACGGCGCCGGAGGCCCGAAAAGCAGCAGAAGTAGTCAATGAATTGATAGCCCAGGCCACCGAAATTCTTCGCGATGAAGAGGAGGCCCATACCGTGTTGTTGAGGGGAATCGGATGCCCGCCGGATATCCCGACGCTGGAGGCATTATACGGAATTCGGTGCGCAGCCATCGCCACCTATCCGATGTATCGCGGGATCGCCCGTCTTCTGGGGATGGATATCCTGGATGTGGGCAGCTTGAAACACGAGGACGAGGTCAAAACTCTGGAAAAACATTTC
>SKNI01000050.1 GCA_007120615.1 Myxococcales bacterium
CAGAGCCCACTTCAGGCCGCGCATCTCTACATCGGTGAGGGGTTCCATGGCCCGCTCATCTTCGACTCCTTTCTGGGCGTTGGAGGCATCGTATTTGCCGAGCCTGGGCTCCACGATCCAAAGACTTACGATGGTCCCGGCGATGGTGATAAAGACGGTGCTGATCATCATGAAATACCAGTTCACCGCCGCGTGCACCGTATAGTCGGGATCGATGAGTTGGGCCGCCTCTTCGGTGATCCCCGCCAGAAGCGGATCGATGGTCCCGATCAATAAATTGGCGCTATAGCCTGCGGACACCCCCGCGAATGCCGCCGCCATTCCGGCGAATGGATGGCGGTCCAGAGCCAGATAGATCACTCCCGCCAGTGGGATGAGCACCACATATCCGGCCTCGGAAGCGGTATTGGAGATGACCCCGGCGAAGACGATGGAGAAGGTGATAAACCTCTTCGGGGTTTTTAATACCACCGCTCGGATCATGGCGCTCAGAAGCCCGGAATGCTCGGCTACGCCCACCCCCAGAAGGGCCACCAGAACGGTCCCCAGAGGCACGAAGGTCACGAAGTTATCCACCAATTCAGTGACGATTCGGCGCAGGCCCTCGGCGTTCATCAGGCTGATGGCGTCGATGGTGCCCGATGGGCTTCGCCCCGGCGCCCCCTCGGGCCTGGGATCGACCACGCTCAAGTCGAAATAGCCGGCCAGGCCGCTGACCAACACCACCCCGAGGGCGAAGAGGGCAAAGAGGGTCACCGGGTGGGGAAGCAGGTTTCCCAGCCACTCCACAAAATCAAGAAATCGACCGAAGAGACCGCTATGCCCTTCTTCGGTCTCGTCGCCCGCAGGATGCTCGTTCATGTGGTACTCAGTGTTGGCAGGGTGGGTACAAATTCAAGTGGCGTGCAGATCGCGGGCCAGACGCACGGTAAACGTGGTCCCCACATCGGGAGTAGATTCTGCGTAGATGTCGCCGCCAAGAAGATCACAGAAGTGACGGGTGATAGTAAGCCCGAGGCCGGTGCCGCCGAATTCTCGAGTGGTGGATTCGTCGGCCTGTTTAAACGCTTCAAAGACCTGTGCGAGCTGCTCCTCGGTCATGCCGATGCCGGTGTCTTCGACGATAAATACGACCTGGTCTGCATTTTGGTCAACCTCGACGCGCAGACAGACCCGCCCGTTTTTGGTGAATTTGCAGGCGTTGCTCAACAGGTTGAATAAGATCTGGCGCACTTTCGTGGCGTCCGACCGCATCTCTTTGAGCCCATCGCATAACTCCAACTCGATGATATTGTCATTTTTATGAGCCATCAGATCCGTGGTGGCCACCACCTCCCGGGCCAACTCTCCGAGGTCGAAGAATTCGGAGTGGATGGTCATCTGCCCGGCTTCGACTTTGGAGAGATCCAAAATATCGCTGATCAGCATCAAGAGGTGCTGGCCGGCGGAGCGAATTCTCTGCAGATCGGGGATGAATTGAACGGCCACCTCGGCGCCTTCGGCGTCGGTCTCTTGGACGTATTCGATCTCTTCGGTGACCATCTCCGAATAGCCGATCACGGCGTTGAGCGGCGTGCGAAGCTCATGGCTCATATTGGTCAAAAAGGTGCTCTTCGCTCGGCTGGCCTCCAATGCCTCATCTCGAGCCTGACGAATCGAGGTCAGCAGCCACTCCTGAAGGCTGTCTTTGAGGATAAAGAAGCCGAATACCGTAGAACCAAGGAGCGTCAACTCGCTCATTCGACGCCAGGCAAATCGCTCGCTCGCGATGTCGATCGGTGGCAGGTGGCCGGCCTGACCGACAAAGAAGAGAGCAAACCAGGTCGTGATGACCACGGCAAACCAGATCGTGGCGGTGCGCACCCCCCGAAAGAGTAGCCCCAGAAGGGGGATCAACATCAAAAAACTCACCCCCGGTGCCAGAACTCCACCGGTCCGAAGGCTAAAAATAAGAGCTCCTACATAGATGGGAATGAGAATGAAATGGCTGGCCCACGCCAGACTCCCCGTATATCGCAGCACAAAGGGAGCCGCGGCGATGACCAGCATCGGCAAAAGCCCAAAGAGCAAACCCGTGGCCACAGATCCGAACGAAAAGGAGAGAAAAATGGCGGTAGCAAAAAGCCAGGGACAAATGACGAATACCGTCTTCACCGCGATCTGGGCTCGCTGCCTCTCGATATCATCACGAGCCGCGAAGCGTTCGGGTATGAAATAGTCGGTCAATCGGGTCATGATCGCACCGTTTAGTTTCTATAAATAAGGAGCAGTCAAAATATATCACCTCCCACTTCCCTTGAACAACGCCTGTAGATATGCTTGTTGTCTGCAACTTTGGTGCAATCCGTCGGGGGCACCAGGCCAGGATTGCTCTCTTGGAGTGTCTGCGGAATTCGGACTCCACAAGAGGGGCGCCGTTTTGAACTACCACCATTTTTCGGATTTATGAATGAAATACGCTACTTCGATGTACTCTTTCAGGGCTTTTGGGATCGCGCTCCTTCTGATCGTTACGACCGTGTTGTCGACCGCTTGCGATGGTGAAGATGTCGAAAACGGTGAAAACGGCGAAAGCGCGGTGTGCGGCGACGGGATCATCCATCAGAGTCAGACCTGTGATGGGGAGAACCTCAACGGCGAATCCTGTGCGAGTCTCGGCTACGGGGACGGTGAGCTGGGATGCCGCTCCACCTGTATGGACTTTGATTTGTCGGGATGCGGGGCTCCCGAGACTTGTGGCAACGGCGAAGTCGACGAGCTGGAAGTCTGCGACGGAGACGCGCTGGCGGGAGCCACTTGTGAGAGTCTGGGGTTGGGCCAGGGAGAGTTGAGTTGCCTCTCCAATTGCCTGGACTTTGATACTTCGGGATGCGTTCCGGAGAGTTGCGGAGATGGAGTCATTGACTCCGGTGAAATCTGTGACGGAGATAATCTGGGCGATAGCACCTGTGAGTCGCGGGGCTATGATGGTGGAGAGTTGAGCTGCGCGGCCAATTGCCAGTCCTTTGATGAATCGCAATGCGTCACCGAAATCGAATGTGCCCAGGAGTGCCCCCAGGGCTACGAGTGCGACACCACCGACGGAACCTGCGTCGGCGGCGATCCTACCCAATTGACCCTCGATGTGATCACTCATCAGGTGAGCGGGCAGATTCTCAAAAACGGAGCGGTGCCCGACTACGAATACGACGACAGCGACGAGTGCGTGACGGCTCATTTTGTCGAGGAGAGCCGGGGATATTCATTCTCCATGGGAGCGCCGTGTAATAATCAGGGAGAGCCCTTTGTGTTTGATGGCGAAGTCTACGCCGGGACCTATCGGGTGTCGGCTTCGGGGCAGTGGGGAGCG
>SKNI01000230.1 GCA_007120615.1 Myxococcales bacterium
ATCTCGGATTCCCGTGAGATAGGCGGCCTGAGCCTCATCGATGACCGAGCTGGCTGAACTCAAGGCAAAGGAGCTGTGCGGAGCGGGCGCCATCTGTACGCGAGCGGCGATGCGGACGATGGAAGGGGGCAATTGACTCTCCAGGTCAAAGCCCAGCGGCAAAAGCCCCAGGCAGCCCTGGGAGTCATCGACATTCTTACGGGCCGCCCGATCAATCGCGTCGCCCACCGCCGAATCGCTGATGATATTTCTCCCGGCAGCACGCTCAAATTCGATATAGCCGGCTACGATATTTTTGGGACCCCGCAACTCGCTGGAAGCCTGCATGCAATTGGTGGCCGAGATGAGGTGCTTCTCAGCGGCATCAAACTGGGAACTGCGG
Organism: Myxococcales bacterium; assembly: GCA_007120615.1. Lineage (GTDB taxonomy): Bacteria > Myxococcota_A > Bradymonadia > Bradymonadales > Bradymonadaceae > SKNI01. The sequence continues at coordinate 383 of SKNI01000230.1, forward strand.
GCCGCGCCGATGCTCATCCCCAGATTCCAAAGAGCGCAGGTGTCACGATCACCGAGTTCAGATGCCAGATGGGCGGCTCGCTGGAAAAGCGAGACGTCAGAGACCGGGCTCTCGGCGCGAAGCAACATATCCTCCAGAATCGGCAGCACCAGTGCAGTCCAGGAGCTTGATTCCCCACCCCGAGCTTCCAGGGCTTCGATAAATGAACTCTCCCCGCCGCAGAGCGCAATGAGGCCGGACTCTGCCCACCAGTTGATGAAATTGACCCACTGGCGTCGGGAGCGGTCCATCACGGGAGTCCGAGTGCGAGCTGCAGCGTTATCAAAGCGAGCTTGCCACCGGAGTTGATCTTCACAGATTGAATCGGGATCCCGGATAAGTTGCTCCCTCAACGACGTGACCAACCTGGTGGTGACTTCGGTGAGAGAGTCCGATGGGACCAGGGGAGCGGCGGCGAGCCAGTACGCGGTCTGATCCGAGGGGGCCTCAATGGAGCGTATACGCTCTACCAAAAGAGGGGGTGAATATCCCCGCCGAACGTTGTTGGGGGCGGTGGTTCGCAGAGCTTGAATGGCCTCCTGATTGCTCACCGTCTTGCCCGGGGACCAGCCGTAGCTGTGGGAGATGCAGCCATGTCCGGCGCCATCTTCTGCACAGGCTCCGGTGGTGGGTCCGGTGATGATCAATTCCCAGAGCTCCTCGGCCCCCTGTTGGGTGAAACGGGGAATTAACTCTTCGGGATCATCGACCACGGGCAGGTCACTGCCGTACATCGCCAGCGTCGCCCAGATGGCCAGCGCCCACTCTTCGAGGTCTTTGTCCTCAAGATCTGCGATGAGATCTTTATAAGAGGGGCCGTGGGTTCCTCGTTGGTTTTCCAGATTCAATCGCAGCGACGCCCATCGATACCAGGCGGTTCGATGAGGGTCGCGCCGCTGGGACGCCAGGGTTTGTCGGCGCTTGATGCGTCCCTGTTGTTCGTCCTGCATGTCGAATTGGCCCAACAAGACGATGAGTCCGTCGAGATAATCAGGCACGTTCTCCGGATTCCATCCCCGACGAGTCAACTGGAGTCCCAGCCGAATCGCCAACTCCGACTGACCGGCGCTGGCGAGGACCGGGATAGTGACCAGTCCCAGCTCTTTAAGCTCGTCGCTTTCCAGGGGGTGACGCAGGGCCTTCTCGATCCAGAATGCCGCAGAAGTGGTATCTCCGACCGCGATGAAGGCCCCCGCCGTGACCCAGGCCTGACGAGCCTCCTTCGACGCCTCCCCGAGGTCTCTGGGAAGCAGACCGATTGCCGAAGGCGCCAGGTAGCGTCCACGATCGTCGCGCAGGAGCGGGCGGGTCAGCGAGGGAACGTGGAGCCTCGGGCTGCCGCCCACGCAATCTACAAGGGCGTCCGCTCCCAGACGGGCAGCTGCGGTCTCCACGGCCAGGGGATGCGTGGACGTCAGGTACGGAGCCCCACCGGACTCGATCGCCTGCGATTCAATTCGTGAAGACGTCGAAAGAGGTTCAAAACAGGTCGGGTCATAGACGACTCGCGCGTGCACCGTAGCACCGTCGCGGCCGGAGGACCGAATGGCCAACAGATCTAGATATGAGGTCTTCTCAGAAGTGGTGTCGGTCCAGGTGCCCAGCACGTCACCGCCCGTCAGGCCGAAGCGAGAGATAGGAAATGCAGTGGGGCGATCGCGATCCGAGAGCTCTCCCCGGACTTTGATGGCTGCGCTCTCGTTGTCGTTGGAGTCTACTTCGTAGAGATGCCAACGCTGATGCGTATAATGACTCCCACAGACGTCGCCCAACTCCTGCCCCGGAGAGATGAGGCAGAGCCTGTCATTGTCACCGATATCAGAAGCGGTCAGCGGACGCAGATAACCGGTCAGCCGGGATTGGAGAGAGCGGTCATCGAGCCGCTGCATTCGATATCCCCATCGGCCGACCTCGATGATGGCGAAGAGAAAGTCCGCGCTCTCCGCTTCCATGACCACCAGCTCACCGGGACTGAGTTTTTGGTCAAATCGATCCCGATTCGAGGGAAGAAAGCCCCAGAACCCATCATCGCTGAGAATAATCTCGGCTTCCGGCTGACTGCGGGTGGGCTCCTGTACATCCCACTTCAGTTCAAAGGTTTCCGATGGACGGGGGGCCTGAGACCAACTGCAACCGCCGACAAAAAGAAGACCGGCAGCGAAGAATAGGAGGAGATACCTGGTGCTCATGAATGCAATCCGAAAAACGGGAATGGCCACGAATTGATCCTAACACAGCCTCGATGGCGGTGAAACGGATCAGGATTCGTCCCCGGAGTCGGATGTTTCATAGGCGGCGATGATCTTCTGCACCAGGGGATGGCGCACCACATCGTGTTGATGAAACCGATTAAACGCGATTCCCTCGATTCCATCGAGCAGGCGGATGGCCTCCACCAGACCGCTCTGACGGCGGGAGGGGAGGTCGATCTGAGTAATATCTCCGGTGATGACGGCTTTGGAGTTAAACCCGATACGGGTCAAAAACATCTTAACCTGGGCCCGGGTGGCGTTCTGGGCTTCATCAAAGATGATATAGGCATCGTTTAAGGTTCGACCTCGCATAAAGGCCAGAGGTGCGACCTCCACGGTGCCGTGTTCCAGCATCCGCTCGGCCTTCTCCACCTCCACCATATCGTAGAGGGCGTCGTAGAGCGGGCGCAGATAGGGGTTGACCTTCTCGGCCAGGTCGCCGGGCAAAAACCCCAGTTTTTCTCCCGCCTCCACAGCGGGACGGGTCAAAATGATTCGCTTTACGGATTTCGAAAAATAGGCGGAGAGAGCCATCGCCATCGCAAGATAGGTCTTACCGGTGCCGGCGGGACCGATTCCGAAGACGATATCATTTCGGCGAATCGCATCGACGTAGGTTTTCTGAGAGAGCCCTTTCGGAGTGATGGCCTGAGAGTGTTTGGAGGTAAAGAT
>SKNI01000154.1 GCA_007120615.1 Myxococcales bacterium
CGTTGTCGTAGGCCGCCCGACCGGTGATCATCTCGTAGGCCATCTGCCCCAGAGCGTAGACATCGACGGCCGGGGTGATCTCCTCGGCCATCGCCTGCTCAGGGGCCATATATAAGGGGGTCCCAAAGACCGTTCCCTCCTGGGTCAAGGCGGCCAGAGAGGTGGAATTGGCTTTGCCAAAATCGGAGAGCGCTTTGGACACCCCGAAGTCCAATACTTTGACCTGATCTCGATCTTCTCGCTCCACCAGAAAGATATTCTCCGGCTTTAAATCCCGGTGAATCAATCCGATCCGGTGGGCCTCGGAGAGACTGCGACAGATCTGAGTGAGGATATTCCAGACCCGCTTTAGATCCATCGGCTCTCGGTGGCGGACCTCTTCACTCAGGTCGTGGCCCACCAGGTATTCCATTGCGATATAACAGAGCTCCCCTTCGACCTGCCCGTAGTCAAATAAGGTGATCGTATTGGGGTGGGAGAGCTGACTGGCGAAGAGGGCTTCTCGTCGAAACCGCTCCACGATCTTGGCATCCGCCGAAGCCCGAGGCTTGAGAACCTTCAGAGCAACAAATCGGTTCATCCCCTCCTGATGGGCGCGGTAGACCACCGAGAACCCACCGCTGCCGATGATCTCGACGATCCGAAATCGACCTGCCACAAGATCTCCGGGTTGGAGATTGGGAAGATCACTATCTGGCTTCCAGGCCTTGGCCTTCATATCATCAACGGGGATTTAGAAAATAATCATCTACAGGCACAGAAGCTTAAACCAAAAGTGCCCGTTTTCATACCCATGCAATGCGGTGCTTTTCAAACGAGACCGAAACTATGGACAAAATATTGCATTTATTAAGAGCCGGGGCCACAATATCGGCCCTGCTTGCTCGATGACCATCGAAGAGTCACAAAAAGTGGGAGTTGTCCCTGTCGTAATCAGCGCCACCTGCGGAAGTAATCGTTCATGCCTCAATTAGGATCGACCTCCGAGAAACGCCTCAACGCCGCCCGACTGGTCGGCGCAAATTCGCTGGCGGCCTTCGCTCAGGTCGCCGTCGATATGCCCGGCGGATATTTTGGGCCCGCCGATGAGGTCGCTCCTTTCGGGTTGGCGTTTATCGGCTGGCTTGTGGTGGCCACCGGTACGGCTCTGTGGGGATTGTGGTCCGATAAATCGTGGAGCATGTACCTGATCTGGCTCATTCTCTCCACCAATATCGGCGTCTTTATGGCGGCCCTGGTGATCAATCCCGTGATTCCGGCGGTGACCATCATCTGGAACCTCGCCATTTTGACCTGGATGCTCTTCCCCTTACAGGCCTCACGGGTGGAGCTTCGCGAACATACCAGGCGACGAGAAGAGCAAGAGGATCTGGAGCATTGGCTGCGCATTAGCGGTAAGGCGGTTCGTCACCTCCTTGTGGTCTCTCTGATTTTGAACGTCGCCGTCTTCGGATATCAGCTAAGCGAGCAGGGCCTGGCGCTGGGTGTGACCATGTTTTTGGCGCTCCTGACGGTAGTGTTGTCGGTGCCACCGCTGTGGAAGATGGTTCAACGGGGACGACTGCTGATAGCCTTGCTCTGTGTGCCGCTGGGGCTGATGGCTTTCTTTTTACAGGCTCCCCAGATCCTTTTGCTATTGGTCAGTTTCTTTCAGTTGGCGACCCTGCTGATCTTTGTGGTTCGAGCACCGCTCTTCGATGATATTCTGGATTATTTTTACGAATATCCAGCTCTTCTGGTGCTCTTTACCTTTGCGACCCTGACCCTTCTGGGGACGCTGTTGTTGAGCTTTCCGGCGGCATCGGCAACGGGAGAGCCGGTGGCGGCGCTGGATGCGTTATTTACGGCGACCAGCGCCTCCTGCATCACCGGGCTGATCGTGCTCGACACCCCGGCGGATTTCTCCCTCTTTGGCCATGTGGTCATCCTGATCTTATTTCAACTCGGGGGGATGGGAATCCTCGTATTGTCGACCTTTGCGACCCTGCTTTTGGGCAGCAAGCTCGGTCTTCGCGCCGAACAGGCGGTAGAGGAGAGTCTCGGACTAAGCGGAGCTGAGAGTACCTACAGGCTCGCCAAATTTATCGTGGGCTCCACTCTTCTCATCGAGATGGTGGGGGCGGTGTTTTTGACGTTTGCCTTTCTCCGACTGGACTATGCCCTGGGGTCGGCGATCTGGTACGGGGTCTTTCACGCGGTGTCGGCGTTTTGTCATGCCGGTTTTGCTCTTCACAGCGACTCGATGATCATCTTCCAGGATGATCCCCTGGCGCTGACGGTGATCACCGTTCTTATCGTTTTGGGAAGCGTGGGATTTCTGGCTCTGGCGGTGGCCTGGCAGTGGATGCAGGGAGAGCGAAAGCGCATCAATATTCAGGTCCGGATCATCGTGGTGGCCACGGGTATTTTATTGGCCCTGGGCGTTATTTTATTCACCATCACCGAGTGGAACGCCTCGATGGCGGGGATGAGTCTGACGGAGCGGTTTTTTAACGCCCTCTTTCAAAGCGCCACCCTTCGGTCGGCGGGGTTCAATTCGGTAGATACCTCCTTATTTTCCAACGCTACGATCTGGTTCTCGATCTGCTTTATGATCATCGGAGGAGCGCCGGGATCGACGGCGGGGGGCATCAAGATCACGACCCTGGTCATTCTATTTCTGGCGGTGCGCGGCATCGCCGGAGGGCGAGCTCGCGCCGTGGTCTTTAAGCGCGAGATTCCTCAGGAAGTGGTCTATCGAAGTGCGGGAATCGTGATTTTATACCTGCTCCTGATATTCATACTGCTCTTTTTGTTATTGTTGACGCAGCCCCTGCCCTTTGAAATGCTCGCCTTCGAGGCCGCCAGCGCCGCCGGCACGGTGGGTATTTCCGTGGGCGCCACGCCCGAACTAAACGACGTCGGAAAGCTGTTGATCATCATCGTCATCTTCCTCGGCCGCGTCGGCCCGCTGGCCCTGGCGCTGCTGCTCGGTCGAGGAGGAGCGAGCCGCCTCGACTATCCCGAAGAACACGTCATGGTCGGTTAACCCGCCCTGCCCTTACCACGAAACCTTTAGCGCGAAGTGCTGATGAGTGAATTTGCAGTCGTAGGACTCGGCCAATTCGGCAGAAGTGTGGCCCGAAACCTCGCCAATCAGGGAGCATCGGTGCTCGCCATCGACCTAAACCAGAACTTGGTCGACGATATCGCTCCCTACGTCGACGTCGCCATCCGCGCCGACGCCACCGACGAACGCACCCTCGACGAGTTGCAGATCGACACCATGGGCTGTGTCGTCGTCGCCATCGGCGCCAATTCCATTGAGGGATCGGTGCTTACCACGGCCATGATGACCCA
>SKNI01000100.1 GCA_007120615.1 Myxococcales bacterium
AGACCACCGAGAAGATCTGCATGTCGACCTCGGTCCAGTCGGCGGACTGGGGGTTTTCCCCGGAATCCAACCAGAAGGCCTCGGGCATGGAGAGATCGGCATAGTCGAGGGCGACTCCGAGCTCAAAATCGGCGCCCCGACGCCAGACAAATTCACCGCCGAAGCTCATATTTCTCTGATCTCCGGACCAGTGGGAGGAATGTTCATCCCAGAAGAGTCCGAGTACGAAGTTGGGCACCGTGATCGCACGGGCGCGGGCGGTGATCATGAATTCGTTGGGGTCGAGGTCGTCCTGAAATCGGACGCTATCGCTAACGTCTCCATGCTGGGCGAAGGCCACCGAGGGAACGGCGAAGAGGGCCAACAGGAGAAGCAACAGAATAGGGAACCGTGCAGTCATGGCGACTCCTTGACGGCCCGTAGGCCTGAAAGCGAAAAGAAAACATACTTCGCGCGAAGTATAGGTGGCGCGGGTTTTGGGGACAAGGGCTTCATTGGCCAGATGAAAAAGGTCGAGCTCGTAATTGATGTTCCGTCTCGGCGGCGCTGGGGTCATTGGAGGAAAAAGAGATCAGCCCCACCACCTCCTGTTCTCCGGACATGGTGGCTCGAATCCTGATTTCAGCGGTCTGGGTGGGATTGATGGTCAGCTCGTCGTCGACGGCGTCGGCGAATTCGAAGATGCCGCCTCCGTCGTCGACGAGCTCAAGTTCGGTGATCTCCAGGGGCTGGGAGAGACTACAGTTGAGCAAGGTGAGGCTCTTGGTGGAGCTATTTCCGGGGCTGACGGTCTCAAAATCGATATCTCCGCTGGTCTGAAGGCAGGGCTCCGGTCGGTTGGCCGAGAGGGCCACCGAGAGAGGCGAATCTGCCGGGTCGGTGCTCTCGAGCAAGAGTTCGGCGCGCTCCGTCTCCTCGTCATCGGGGGTAAAGGTGACGTCGATATAGAGGAAGTGGTTTCGATCCAGGTAAAGAGGGAGTTCATTGGCTCCAGCAGCGCCCCGTATCTCGGTGGAGAAGACCTGAGAGCCCTCTCGCTGATGATCGATCTGGATAGCCTCGACCAACAGGGGGGTGAGCCCGCGATTGAAGATCTCGATGGGCTCGGTGTGACTCTCGCCGGGGGGGACCGTCCCAAAGTTGACCCGTTGAGGAGCTTCGATTTCGGGATAAGCGGAGATCGTTTCAATGCGGAGGCTGATTCGTCCGTCGTCGGGGTCGGTGGAGAAGAGGACGATCTCTCCGCGGTGGGAGCCGGGCTCGGTGGGAGTGTACACCACGTCAAGGTCGCGGAAGGTATTGTGTTCCAACTCCACGGGGAAATCAGGCCAATTATCGCCGGCGCTGAAGACGCCGCTGCCGGAGTGACCGAATTGGCTGAGCTGGGCGTCGCTCAACACCAGCGGAGATTCTCCCAGATTTCGAATGGTGACGGTGGCGGAATCGGACTCCCCGGTTTCGATGCCGCTGAAGGTGATGGTCTCCGGAGAGATATCGATCCGGGCGGGTCCGGGAGGAGGGACGTCCTCTTGCTCGGCGTCCTGGACGTCGGGCTCGCCGGAGACATCGGTCTCTTCAACGTCTTCGGTCACGTCTTCTTCGAGGCCCACGTCTTCGGCCGGAGTGTGAGTGCCGTCGGGGTCGGTGCAGCCCATCGTCAGGGTTGCCAACCCCAGAAGGGCTCCGACCAGTGAGGTGACGACGGGAGAGAGAGTTCTTCGAGAGCAAATCAAGGTACAACTCCGGTGGGTGTATTGCGATCGCTTGTTGAATCATCGCCCAGCTGCCCGACGTCATTTCGGCCCCAGCATAGGGCGTTGCCGCTTCGGGTCAGAGCGCAGCTGTGAAGGCCTCCGGCGACGACGATATGGACGTCACTGATGCCGCTTACCTGCTGGGGGGTGTTGAATGTGCTGCCGAAGCTGCCGCGGCCGAGTTGGCCGAATTCGTTGTCTCCCCAGCAATATACCGAGCCCGACTCCAGGGCCGCGCAACTATGGGCGCGGCCGGCGCTCACCGAGATGGCCGGTCCCGGGAGGGCGACATGGACGGGGACATAAGCGTCGCCGTTGGAGCCATTTCCCAGTGCTCCGTCACTGCCTCTTCCCCAGCAATAGACATCGCCATCTACGGCCAGAGCGCAGCTGTGATTGAATCCGGAGTCGATCCGTTGTGCGGGCTCAAGGGCGGTCAATTGACTGGCGAAGCGACGACCCTCGCTATTATCTCCGAGCCCCAGTTGACCGCGATTATTAAATCCCCAGCACCAGGCGCTATTATCGCGAAGAAGAGCGCAGGAAAACCCGGTTCCCAGGGTAGCAGATGCCACGTCGTCCAGGTCGGGACCCGCCTGGGTCCGGACATTACTCTTCTGGTGATCAAAAGAAGGATTGCTCAGGACTTCGCCGTTGCCCAGTTGTCCCTGACCGTTATTGCCCCAGCACAGAAGTCGGCCGGCGCTGGTCAGAGCGCAGGTGTGCCCGCCACCACTTGTGACATCAACGGCGGAGGTCACCCCGGAGGCCTCCACCGGGACGGGAGCGTCACTTGTATTTCCATTGCCAAGACGTCCACTGCCGTTGGAACCCCAGCAACGGACCTGGCTGTCGTCGCGAGTCACGCAGGTATGATCGCTCAACGCATCCAGGGTAGCCGCGCTATTCATCGAAAAGACCGGCCTCGGAGAAGAGGACTGGTCGGGTTGGCTATTATCGCCGAGTTGTCCGCTGGTATTTCCGCCCCAGCAGCGAACTTCGCCGAAGGGGCGAAGTCCGCAGGAGTGGGTATTTCCAAGGGTGATGTCGATATACCCGGCGTTGGCAGCGCACTGGTTGTAGCGGCATTGCTCCGAGCCCGAACAGCTACCACAATCAACGCTCTCATTGTCCCAGAAGAGCTCGCCGCATTGAGCATGAAACTCTTCGCAAATATCGCCGCATTGTCCCTGATCGCACTCCCCGGAGGGACAGTCTCCACAGGTTACGGAATGTCCTTCGATGACCCAGTCGCCGCACTGGTAGCCCTGGGTGGCGCAGAGATCGACGCACCCGTCGTCGGTGCAGGTTTCGTTTCCGTCGCAGCCTCCGGGGCAGAGGTCGATTCCTCCGTCGTCGCCACCGGAGTCGGGGGCTGCAGCGTCGGCGTCATCGCCAGAACCGGCGTCAGCGTCAGTGTCGGCGTCGCCATTGGCGTCATCGGGATCGGTGTGAACGTCGTCGGGAAGCGTCGGATCTGCATCGAGATGTCCGGCGTCGTTCTGATTCTGATTGGGCTCCCCGTCATTTTCCAATTCCCCGGTGGCGCAGCCAATCGCCACGGCGAGCATCATCAGCA
>SKNI01000087.1 GCA_007120615.1 Myxococcales bacterium
ATACATTCTGGTTACGATCACCTCGTCACTGGCATCGAAGGCCGCTCCATATTGGTCCTGCAACGACTCGATCATGGAGTAATGGTAGGGCTTGAAAACGCTGTAAATCCGCCCTGTCGTCAGATCTCGCGCCGACTGTAAAACCTGGCGGATCCCGGTGGGGTGACTGGTATAATCCTTCACAATGGTGACCCCTCCCCCGCGAGCGATGGAGTAGCGATCCTTGAGGCTCTCATAGCTTCCCAGAGCCTCGGCGATGACCTTTTCCTCAACGCCCAGCCGCCAGGCCAGTGCCAACGCTCCCAGGGCGTTGACCACGTTATAGCGGCCCGGCAAATTCAGCTCAAAATCGCCGAGCATCAGGTCCCGGTGATAGGCCCGAAAGGGGATCGGCAATTGACCGGAGCCGGTGATCTCGGCTCGAAACTCGGTGGAGCGATCTCTGGCGTAGCCGGTCGGCCGCAGTGCTGCCCGTTTCACCATCTGGCGATTCCCCAGGCAGTCGAGATTCACGAACGCCTCTTTCAGTCGTTCATTGGACTCCAGAAACCGAATCATCGTGGCGATGATATCTTCCAGTCCCTCGTAATGCGTGAGGTGATCGAGCTCCAGAAAATTACAGATCACATAATCACAGTGGACCCCGTGATGGGTTCCGTCGCTCTCATCGATCTCGACGATAAGCCATTTGCCGGCTCCCAGGCGGGCGTTGGTATCGAAATTCTGCAGCCATCCTCCGATGATAAATCCCGGCTCCCATCCGGCACACTCCAGAATCCAGGCGATCATAGAGGCGACGGTACCCTTTCCGTGGGTCCCGGTGACCCCGATGGTTCGATATCCCGGGAGCAGCGCCGAGAGAACCTTGGACCGGGAAACGACGGACATTCCCGCGTCACGGGCTGCCGTCAACTCCACATGCCCCTCCCCGATCTCGGGAGGCATCACCACCAGGTCTACGTCCACCAGATTCGAGGCGTCCGGGTCCAGGCTCACCTCCACCCCATCGCCCTGCAGACTCGCCACGGCGGCGGTGAGTCTTGGGGCCGAGCCGCTCACGGCGACTCCCTTTTGGTGTAGAAACCTGGCCAGCGCCGAGATACCGACCTGATCGATGCCCGGAAAAAATACGTGGGTATTCTCATTGAGCTCCATCACTCTCCTCTCTCAAACCATAGGTGTTCAGCGGCGTTGCCAGTCAACGATATACCACTGCGTTGCCTTGGACGCACATCATAAGGTAGTTTCACCTTCGAATTCGCAACTGGAAAGCAAGATCAGGGTCTTCTTTCCGCACCATTTTTCTTCCTACGTAGGTGACCCAAATGGGATCCCAGGGCTTTCGAATCCACCGGTGGACGTCCATCATCGCACTGGCATTATTTCTCTTCGGCTGCCAGAAGATCGAACAACCTCGCACCGAGCTGACGCAGAGTCAGTGGCGAAATATCCAGGAGCATCTCCTCGATGAGCCTCCCGAGCCGGAGCACCCCATCGGTGTGCAATTCGGCGATGAAATCGAATTGATCGGCCTCGACGTCGAGGGCGAACTTCGAGCCGGCCAGGAAGTGACCTTCATCTGGTACTGGCGAGCGTTGAGCGACGTCAACCAGGACTGGAGAATCTTTGTTCACTTCGACTCCCAGGAGGCTCGCCATCGGCAAAACCTCGATCATTATCCGCTGGGAGCTCAGATGAACGATGTTTTTCGCACCTATCATTGGAAGGAAGGTCATATCATCGAGGATGTTCAGACCTTTACGGTCATGGAAGATTACCCCGGAGGTGACGCCGTTCCCTATGTCGGTCTCTTTCGCGGAGATACCCGATCGCCGGTGTCCAATTCCGGTCCCTCCACCGACGACAACCGAGCTATCGGCCCCACATTGACCATAATCGGCGGCCAAACTGGCCAGCTGGAAGCTCCCGGCCACACCATCCCGCGCCTCACCACCGAACACGCTGCAGCCTTTACCGTGGACGGCCGGCTCGACGAGGCGTTCTGGCGAGACATACCGTCCTTTCAGCTCTCCCCGATCAGTGGTGGAGCGGCCTATTCGACCTCGATCAAGGCGGCCTATACCGAAGACGCATTGATCATCGGCGCCCGGCTGGAAGACGAGCATATCTGGGCGACCAAAGAGAACCGAGATGAAGATCTGTGGAATGAAGAGGTGCTGGAAGTCTTTCTCGCACCCGGCGGAGCGGGGAGTCCCTATGTGGAGCTCCAGGTTAACCCGCTGGGCACCATCTTTGATGCTCGTTTTGAGAGCCCCCCCTCGGGAGCCGATCGCAGCGCTCAGATCGATGAAGCTCGAGCCTGGAATCTCGACGGCCTGGAGGTCGCCGTCCATGTCGAAGGAGAGCTCAACGACAGCTCTCACAGGGATGAATTTTGGACGGTGGAGATGAAGATCCCTTTTGAAGGCCTGCAGCTAAAGGGAGCGCCTCCATCTCAGGACGACCAATGGAAGGTCAATATCTACCGATTTGATCGACCCGATGATAACACCACTCATGCCTACGGATGGGCAACGAATGTGGGGGGAAATTTTCATCGAGTTGATCGGTTTGGTTCCTGGAGTTTTGGCTCCGCTCTCACCCGAGCTCCCTCGCTCTCCAATCTGAATCAACGAGATCGAGACCGCCTTCGAAATTCGATCCGAAAAGATATCGACCAGAACCTTCAGCCCCGACAGTAGGTTTCGATACCCACAGATGATCGGAACCTGTCGGTAAACGAGGCTTTGGTGAGGAAAGATGGTTGATCCAAACCCTGCTGGAATCGACAGGGAATGCGCGCTATAGTATTCACATTGTGTACACGAGGGTTCATTTTACTACATCCGGCAGTGAGCGGTTATATGGCAAGTGACAAAAGAAAGCAGAGTCTTTATTTCCCCGAGGAATACCTCGACGAAATCCGCGCAGAGTCGATTCGCCAGGATCGCTCGATGTCGTGGGTGGTTCAGAAGTCCTGGGAGATCGCCCGCGAGACGGTGCGACAATTTCCCTCGGCCAATGATTTCCTCCCCGACTCTGATGATGGCGAAGACGAGGAATAAGCTCGTCTGACTTATAAATGAGACGAAAAAAACCTCCTACCCTCGATCCGATCGAGGGTAGGAGGTTTTTTACTTTAGCGAATCCAGTTCAGCGCACGTCGGTGTGAACCTGGAAGTCATCGACGCGAAACGATTGACCGGTCTGGCCAAGCCACTGATGGTCTTCTCCGTCCCGCTGTACGCGCCAGATATCAAATACCCGTGCTGCCAGGTTGGATGAAGTGACGTTGGGATTGGTGGCCATAAAGACCAGATCAT
>SKNI01000097.1 GCA_007120615.1 Myxococcales bacterium
CGCCGAGGACTGGAATAACGACTACGTTCCCGTCGCCTCCATCGTGGAGAATCTCTTTCGATTGGCCGGGATGCCCGCTCACGCCGATCGGGTTCGCCCCACCTCTCGTCGCCAGGCCGGATACGCCGAGGACGAGGACCTTGCGCTTCTCGAAGGCGACGACGAGGTCGATATCATCGATTTCGATGCTGATGATGATGCTGATGCTGATGCAGGTGAACAAGACGTCCTCACGACCTGATTCACCAGGTCAATCGTGATCTCGGCTCGCTATTCTCGCGAGTCGAGATCACCTCCCCTTGCCATCGCCGCCCAGTCCTCGCCGGGAGTGCCCACGGAATCCCGGCGGACCACTAGCTCCAGAGCGCCTGCCTTGGTAGCGTGGCTTCAACTAAATTTGAGCACTTCCGGAATGAGAGGTTCGATTCATGGAAGAAATGATTGGGCTCGGCCCCTTCGAGGTTGGGCAATGCATCGGTCAGGGTGGAATGGGCAAGGTTTTCAGGGCTGTCCATACCACCACGGGTACACCGGTGGCGATTAAAGTCATCGTCGGCGACAGTGATCGACCCTCACAGATGGCGTTTCACCGCGAGGTGCAGGCCCATGCCGGACTCGTCCACCCCGGGGTGGTCTACCTCTTTGACTATGGGACGATCGACGAAGAAGCCGCAAAGCGATCGGGTGGGGTGTTGTCTGCCGGCGAGTCCTTCGTGGCCATGGAGCTGGCTGACCGAGGAACGGTGTACGACCAGATGCCCTTTCAAGACTGGCCCAGTGTGCAGCGTATTCTCGTGCAAGTCCTCGATGCCCTGGCCTTTGCGCACGCCAGAGGGGTCATTCACAGGGATCTGAAGCCGGAGAACCTCCTATTATTTGACGGCCCCGGTGCTTGTCCGCGGGTCAAATTGGCCGACTTCGGACTGGCTCACGCGCTGGAGAAAGTCATCGAGCGCGACGAACGCACTCTCTCCCAATTTTCGGGCACGCCCTTTTATATGGCGCCCGAGCAACTTCGTAGCCAATGGCGCCGCTACGGGCCCTGGACCGATCTCTACGCGCTGGGGTGCGTGGTGTGGCATCTGGTATGTGGCCGGCCGCCCTACAGGGGCGACTCCCTGATGGCCCTGGCTGTGAAGCATTGCGATGGTGAATTTCCGGGGCTCGAACCGCGCTTTGCGGTCCCCGACGGTGTTGAGCAATGGCTCCGACGGGCAATGGCGACGGAGCTCACCGACCGCTTTCAATGCGCCGCCGACGCGGCCTGGGCGTTGCCCGGAATCGGCAACTCGCAGAGGCCAACCATCGAGAATGTCTACGATCAGGCCCACAGTGCCGAGCCACAGGCATCTACTCTCCACTTCGGCTTGCTCGACACGCTCGACTGGCAGCCCGGGAAACCATCTACGGGCCCGTCAGCACTATCTGATGAGACCACCAAATTCGGCGGATTCCAAGAATTCGACCAGGTACCGCCTCTTCCGAAGAGCTGGCGCCAGCCCGATCGCTGGCGACTTCCAACGGCATTGGTGGGTGCAGGACTTGGCCTCTTTGGGCTGCGTGAGGTGCCGCTGGTCGACCGCGAAGAGGAGCGAGATCTGATCTGGAAAGCCTTAGGGGAGGTTGTCGAGCAAGAGCACCTGCGGGTGATCTTCCTCTCCGGTGAAGCAGGGGTCGGAAAGAGCCGGCTCGCCCGCTGGATGGCGACCCGAGCTCATGAGGTCGGTGCCGCCCAGGTTTACCGCGCCATCCACGCGCCGGGAATGCGTAAAGCTGCGGCCGGTATGGCCGGCATGATTCAAAGCGCCTTCCATACCTGGAAGCTGGGCCGCCGCGAACTCTATGAGGAGCTCTGCGAGCGATTGCCCCGTCTGGGTGAGGATGATGACGCGGTCGAAATCGACGCCCGCGCCTTGACCGAGATCGTCTACCCCAGCACCGACGACGGCGGGGTCGACGGACCGCGCTTTCGATTTGGCAGTAGCAACCAGAAATACACCCTCATAGCGCGAGTTCTGGCGAGACTAGGCCGCCGCCGCCCGCCGGTAGTATGGCTCGACGACTTGCATCAAAGTCCCGACGCGGTGGGACTCATCGAATACCTGACGGAGTCCAAAACCCCGCCGCCCGGCCTCATTTTGGCCACGGTGCGCTCCGATATCCTGGCCGAGAACACCGAGCTCAACCGGCGTATTGCCCAGCTCGTCGACGACGATCTATGCCAGCGTGTCGAGGTTGACCCCATCGGCGCTGCCGATCACCGCGAACTCATCGATCGAATACTGCCCCTCGACGCAGGCTTGCGCGACCGGCTTGCGGAGCGCACCGAGGGCAATCCGCTCTTTGCCCATCAGCTCTTAGGCGACTTGATCGCAAGTCGAAGCATCGAGGCCGGCCCGGCGGGCTTTGAGATCGCCTCGGGGGCCTCATTATTGGTGCCCGATGATATTCACCAGATGTGGACCGGTCGTATCGACAGGTTGGTTGGCCACTATCCACAAGAGGAGGCCGAGATTGTCCGAGAAGCCATCGAGCTGGCCGCCGCGCTTGGTCGCGAGATCGCGGCCGAAGAGTGGAGAGCTCTGTGGACCGAAGCCAGCTTTGACGGCTCCCATCGCCTGGTCGATGACCTTGTAGAGCGGGGGCTCGCCAGTCGCACAGACGACGGCTGGTCGTTTGCCCACGGACTCCTCGTCGATAGCATCGAACGCCAAAGCGCTGAAGCCGGGCGCCTGGCGGAGCACCACCGACGCTGCGCTACAGTATTGGAGCGCCTCTACGGCGGGCAATCCGGTAGTTCGGCTCGGCGTCAGGCCAACCACTGGCTTGCAGCCGGCGAGGACGAGCGCGCCCTGGTGCCTCTGCTGGAGGCCACCGCGTACCACCGGAATTCTGGAGACCTCGATGCGGCGTCTTCTCTTTGTGACCTTCATGATAGCGCCCGGCGGCGGCTGTGCTTAGGCGACGACGATCGGCGCACGGCACGGGCCTGGCTCGAACGGGCGAAGCTCGCCCGATTTGTCGGCGACCTCGACGCGACCAAACAACTTCTTGAACGCTGCGAGGCGACCAGCCGCCGAAATGGCTGGAACGCCCTGCTGGCGGAGGTCTTGCTCCATCAATCGTACCAGGCTGAGTCTCTCGGTGACGTCGACTCTGGCCTGAGAGTCGGCCAGCAAGCACTCGCCCTCTTCGAAGCACTCGACGATCGCCTTGCTATGGCACAAACTCTGCGAAACCTCGGATGGCTGCGACGCATGGGGGGTGACTACCGAGGAGCTCATCACAACTTTCAGAGGGCCAGCGA
>SKNI01000739.1 GCA_007120615.1 Myxococcales bacterium
ACATATCCCATCGATAAGATCACCAATTTCTTAAGCCCCCAGCCCTCTTCGGATCGATCCTTCAATTCCTCAACGTTCTCCAATTCGCCGAAAAAGGCATCGAACCCCTCCAGCACCTCGATCTCCACAGCAGCCAGGATGGCGTCACGGGAGTCAAAATAGCGATAGAGCGCCCCCGGCGTTAGATCCAGACACCCTGCCAATTTATTAACGCTGAACTTCTCGATGCCCTCCTCCATCACCATCTGCATGGCTTGGGATTGGATCTCCTCTAGTCGGCGCTTTCGCCTGCGCTGGCGAGGTGTCATCTCAGAGTCATTCATTGAACCATCCCGCATAAGTAAATGCCACTCACTTTGTAAATGGTATTCACGATCACTGCAAGTACAGAATATTCCAGGATAGAACTGTGCCAACGCCCGCCCCCCGAGATTACTTCACTCGCCCCCGTAATCGCCAGCGACCCAGTCCCACGTCGCGGGGAACGGTCCACTCTCCTTCAAAAAGACCCTCTTCATCAACGGTCGCCACCCCCAATTCTACACCAGACTGTCCTTCGTTGGTCCCGCTGGGCACCAGAAATAGGACGATATCATCGCCGGGGATCGCGGGCTCTACCCGGCCGCGAACCCGCAACGGTTGCCCACGAAAAACCTCTCCGTCGGCCTCCAACAACTGAATTTGCGGTCCCGGTTGCCTCTCGATCTCAGGGGCTTCCGAGAGATCCTGTTCTTCGTCCATCGACCAGGGGGCCTCGTCGAAATCATCGGGCAAACCCTCCAGGGACTCTCTGGACTCCAGACCACCCTCACTGAACTCGCCGGCTCCTTCACCGGATTCATCTTCGGTGTCGCCTTCCCCACCGAGTCTGGCTAATTCCTCTTCATAAGCCGGCGGCCTGGGGAGCCCATCGTCCCATCCCCCTTCGTAGATCCGCCCGCCCTGCTGATTTTGATAGTTAAACGCATCCGCCGCCCCTCCCAGATCGATGCGTCTCCACCCCTGGCCGGGCCAGTAAATCTCAACGAAAGCATGGGCCTCGTTGTAGACATATCGCGTAGCGATCCCCAGGGCTTCGGCGGTGATCATAAACGTCAGGCTTCGGTGGCGGCAGACTCCAATCTTCTGGCGACTGATCTCGATATATCGATCTCCGTTGATCCCATCGGGAAAGGGTCGCGCTTCAAAGTCCCGATAATACTCGACCAGGCCCTCCAGCGCCTCTACGGGAGAGGCCGATGCCCGGGAGATTCCGATCATGTTCAAAACCTCACCTGCAGCGCGACGAATCTCACCATCCAGATTGGCTCCGGGAGACCCGAAGGCCCCCCAGTCCACCGAGTTATCGAGGGGGGCAGCGAAATAATCACGGCGAACCATGATCTCCATATTGATGCGCAACAACCCATCATGGTCGGCACTTACGTAGAAATTATCTCCGCTATCTCGCTCCAAAATTAGCTCAACGGCGGGCTCGGTCTCCACCGTTAAGACCCTTTGGTCCGGTGCGACACTGGGAATGGAGTGGCGACTGCCCGACTCAATGCGCACCAGAAACGATCCCCAGAAGCGATCTTCGCCGGCGCGCGGTCCCCCTCCGATATGGACTCGTTGAAACGAACCCTGCTCAAGCCATGCCGTATAGCGCCCGTCATTATGGCGGCGGATCTTATTTTGCACGACTCCCCGCTTGAAAGGGACCACGCTGGGATCGAAGCTGGCCTGATAATTGAGTGCGTCGACCCGGTCGGTTCGATCATCGAGGTCGGTACCTCCGGTGTTGAGGTCCAGCGGTCCGTGAGGCTCTTCTACGCCCTGCGGCCCTATGGGTCCCTCGGCCGTCCAGATCCACTCATCTTGACCGGGTGACATCCACAGTCCGGGAGGTTCTCCCTCGGCGGGAGCGGGACGATCGGCACCGGCTGGCGACGCCGAGGCCGCACGTCCTTCGGGCTGAGCAGACTCCAACCACCGGCCCGGATCGAGATACCGATGAATCACACGGTCACCCCGGCGGGACTCCTGGGCCCACAACGGCGTGACCACCAGAAGTCCCAACGCCATCAGCAACGCAGACCGGGCAATCCACCACCCTGTACTGGTTCTGCGATCACTGGAGACTGCCATCGTAATGCCTCATCGAATCATCAAGTCATCAGTCGTCCCCTCTCACCTATGTCAACAGTACTTAGAGAGGGTCAGTTGCCGATGGAGGGAAAGCCCGTTGTCGTCAACAATGCTTTTAGGTCTTCATCATCAAACCGAATTCCGGCGCCGATAAATCCGTCCGCTCGGTTGGGGTTAATCACATCATCAACTCCGCCGGAGATATAGGCCCACTCCAGAAATTTATAGGTTCCGTAGAACCGAAGTCGGGGATTCTGAGCGGCGCTGAAGTCGAAGAGATCCGTCTGGAACTCGAGCCGACGATCATCAAACAAGCTCACCGTTGCTCCAATTCCACCGGAGCTCTCGATGATCCCGAATCGACCCCCGAGATTGAGCCAATCGTTGAACTGAAAAGACCGTCCCAGAATCAGGCTAAATTTAAACTCATCGGTCGTGGTGGTAGTGGTCTCCTGGTAGAGCGGATCACCGGCGGTGGAATCAGTTGTGCTCCGGCGCTCCGTGCGCACCGTGGTGGTTCCCCGGAAGTCATCGACGAACTCAAACATATAATATTTGTCGTCCGTCGGCTCCAGACGAAGTCCGAATACATTTTTGAGCTGCTGATTTCGCACATGGTATTCGCTTCGCAACTCCACGATGGTGCGAAGGCGGGTCAGGCTATTGATAAACTCGCCGGTATCCTCAAGGATCTGCTCGGTGCGATAGGCGATGGCCGGATTGTTGATCAGCTCCCCGACGGTTCCCTCTCCTTCGTTGACCTTCTCGGTGATGTCCTGCACGTTTTGCAGACTATAATTGAGGGAATCCAGGGTACGTTGAAGCCTGGCCAGAGTTCCCTGCAGGGTGCCGAGACCGGCCTGCACGTCGGTGGTGGATTGGCCGATGATAAACCTCACCTCCTGAACGATGGCCTCCGTATCGCGCAAGATGGTGTCGATTGACTCCGAGCCCTGGCGAGTCAGATTGCTGACGTCACGGCTGATGGAAGTGGCGTCGGTGACGAGTTGATCCATTTTGTGGCTGTTGGTGGCCACAAATTGATTGATGGTACCCAACATATTCTGCAAATCGTTGACCATTTGCTGGATGACTTCCTGGGCTTCTTCGCCTCCAAATACCGCAGCCAGCGAATGGGTGACTTGCTGAATATCATCGGTGATCTGGCTAAA
>SKNI01000009.1 GCA_007120615.1 Myxococcales bacterium
AACCGCCAAGACGCAGAGGGAAAAGAAAAAGGGCGGGTTTGGGATAGTCGCGAGTCCCCGATGACCCGTATCTCCCAGATCCCGTTTTCAGTCATCCAAAAACGGTTCACCCTTTCAGCTGATAAACGCTAAGTCCATAGATAATCTTTACCTTTCCTTGCCCTTCCTCTGCGTCTTGGCGGTCCTCTGCGTCTTGGCGACGGCCCTTGCCCTTGACCTTCTCCCCACCTCTCGTCTCCCCTCCCAACCTCTCCCATTAAATAATCCGATCTTGCCATTTGTTGGGTTCAACAGCTATAGCGCCGATAGCGCTGCACCACACAACGGCTTTACTCGAAAACGAGCACCCCATGGCTATTTTAGATATCGTATTCTTCCCCGACCCCGTCCTTCAGAAGGTATGTGAGCCCGTTGACGAGGTCGACGACTCCATCCGTCAACTCGTCGATGATATGGTAGAGACCATGTACGACGCTCCCGGAATCGGACTGGCTGCCCCTCAGGTAGGCGTGACCAAACGGATCACCGTCATCGATATCCAACGCAGCGATGAAGAGGGCGAAGAGGTGCAGAGCGACCTCCACGTCTTTATCAACCCCGAGATCATCGAACGAGAAGGCCAGATCACCTGGGAGGAAGGCTGCCTCTCGATCCCCGGCGTCTACGAAAAGGTCAAGCGAGCCGAGCGAGTCGTGGTGCGGGCTCTGGATCGAGACGGCGAACCCTTCGAGATCGAGGCCGAGGAGCTTCTGGCGGTGGCCCTCCAACATGAGATCGATCACCTGGACGGAGTTCTTTTTCTGGAGCATTTGAGCCATCTGAAGCGACGTCTGGCGATCAAAAAATATAAGAAATTGCTCGCCAAAGCCGCCGAAGAAGATGAAGACGAAGACGCCCAATAAGCAACATAAATAAGCAGGAGAACCAAACCATGAGTACGGCTCCCAACCCCCTTCGCATCGTCTATATGGGCACTCCCGAATTTGCCGTACCGGCGCTCAACGCTCTGGCCACCAGCCGGGATAAAGTGGTCGGCGTATTCACCAACCCCGATCGCGAAAGCGGACGGGGTAAAAAGGTCACCCCTCCCGCTGTGAAAATTGCCGCTCAGGCCGCCAAGATCCCGGTCTTTCAGCCAAAGAAAGCCCGGGGCCCGGAGGTGGTCGAGAAGCTCAACGAGTGGAACCCCGACGTCATCGTCGTCGCCGCCTACGGACAGATCTTAAAGTCCGACGTCCTGGAGCTGCCGAGATACGGCTGCCTCAACATCCACGCCTCCCTCCTTCCAAAATACAGGGGCGCCGCCCCCATCAACTGGGCCATCGTTCGCGGCGAAGAGGAGACGGGAGTGACCATCATGCAGATGGACGAGGGCCTCGACACCGGTCCGATGCTTCTCAAAAAGAAGACCCTCATCGGGCCTCTGGAGACCGCTCAGGAGCTCCACGACCGCCTCTCTTTGATGGGCGCCGAGCTCATCGTAGATGTCATGCGGCTTATCCATCTCGAAAGCCTGAACCCCGTCGAACAGGACAACGATCGATCCAGCTATGCCCCGATGCTATCCAAAAAAGACGGGCATATTGACTGGACCAAGAGCGCCGACGAGGTAGCCAACCATATCCTCGGGTTTAACCCCTGGCCGGGCGCCTATTCGTTTCTGAAGACTCCGAGCGCCGGCGAAGACGAAGAGCCGGAGCGCATCAAATTTCACCTGGCCCGCCCTCTCTCCGAGTCCCCGGAGAACTTCATGCCCAAAGGCGCTGTCGCCCTGCCGGGAAGCGTTCTGCGCGCAGACCGCTCCGAAAAAGAGCTCTGGATCGCCACGGGAGACGGAATCCTTCGCTGCCTGGAGTTACAGGCCCCCGGAAAGCGAGCCATGGAAGTGGGCGACTTTTTAAACGGCCACGATATCGCCGAAGGTGACCGCTTTAGCTAAAAACCTGTGTTAGAATCTCCATCCGAAACACCCTGCACCTGTCAACAACGAGGTCCCATTGTCCACCGCTCGCACCATCGCATTAGAAACCCTGGAACGAATTCATAAGGACGGCGCCTACAGCCATATCGCCCTCTCCACCGCTCTGGACAGAAGCGACCTCGACCGCCGAGACCGCGGCCTGGTCACCGAGTTGGTCTACGGAACCCTCGCTCGCCAGCGAACCTTAGACGCCGTATTGAAGAAATTCGTTACCCGAAAGCTCGACGACGTGGAAGTGCCGATTCTCATCACCCTACGACTGGCCGCCTATCAGGTCATCTTTTTGGACCGCATTCCCGACCACGCCGTGGTTCACGAATCCGTCGAGATGGTCAAAGAACGCAAGGGCCGAGGAGCGGCCGGATTTACCAACGGCGTACTCCGCGCGCTTCTTCGAAAAGAGCGATACTGGAAGATCTGGAAAGAGGTCGACCCCGCCAAAAACCAGGTCCGACATCTGGGCCTTCGCCACTCCCTGCCCGACTGGATGGCCTCCCGACTTATCAAGAGGGTGGGTTTTGAGCGGGCCATGGATCACGGAGAGTCCTTTAACCTGCGGCCGCCGCTTTATTTTCGAGCCGTCGACGACCTGCCCGATCCCCTACCCGAGGGCCTCATTCCGGTGGAAAAAGTCCCTGGAGCTCTCCGCTGCGACGACGGCATGACCGATGAGATCGACGGTGCCGTAGAAAGCTCCACTCTCATCGTTCAGGACCTGGGAAGCCAGCTCATCGGTCATTTCTGCGCCCCTGGCGATCACAAAACGATTCTCGACCCCTGCGCCGGGCTCGGCGGAAAAACCCTCCACCTCGCCAAACTCAGTCCCGACGCACAGGTCGTGGCCTCCGATCCCATGCAATCCAAGCTCGACCGACTGGAGCAAACTCTCTCCGAGAGCCCCCTGGCCGAACGGATCGAGATTCTGAGCAGCAAAATCTGGAAGCTCCCGGCTTCCTATTCGGACTTCGATCTGATCCTCGTCGACGCCCCCTGCACCGGCCTGGGCGTGATCCGACGCCACCCCGAGACCCGCTGGCGACGAACCGTCGCGGACATCAAACAGCTGGCCAAGAAACAGAGCAAAATCCTCAACGAAGCCGCCATGCGGGTCAAAAAGGGCGGCACCCTGGTCTACAGTGTCTGCACCTTTACCCCGGAAGAAGGCCCCGAGCAGATCGAGAATTTTCTAAAGAACCACCCCAACTTTGAACGCCTCGGGCCCCCCGAGAGTTCTGAGATCGACTGGTCCAATTATACCGACGACAACGGCGACTTGAGCCTCAATCCCGCCGACCACGACGCCGATGCCTTC
>SKNI01000128.1 GCA_007120615.1 Myxococcales bacterium
CGCCAACCGCCAGGGAGAGATCCCGTTGAATCAGCCCGATGTCGCGGTGACTTCGGTGCAGGTCAACGCGCTCAATTGCCCGCCGGACGTCGAGTTTCGGGTCACCATCAGCAATCTGGGAATGAGCGGAATTCCCGCCGGTCTGCCCGTGAGCCTGGTCAATAGCGAAGACGGTCAACGATTGGAGACTTTCACCGTCGCCGAGCCAATCTCACCCGGTGCGACGGTGGTATTGGAATTTAACTACACCGTGCCAACGTGGTTGTTTAACGAGCCGTTGAATTTTATGATCGTGGCAAATGACGATGGAAGTTCAGACGCATTGGTGCAAGATTGCAACCCGGAGACGGCGACGGCAGAGATCGAGGAATTCCTGTGCCGTTATACGCTTTAAAACTTTTATCCTGAAGAACTCAGGTAGAGGAGAGAGATGAAGCTTAAGATGATCAATGAGTTCGACTGCACTCCCGAGATGTTGTGGGAGATCTTTGAAGACCCTGAATTCGACCGCCGTCTGGAGGAAGAGACGGGGGTGCGCCGAGAGGTTCTGGAAGCCCGGACCGAAGAGGGAGGGGTGGAGATTAAGAAATTGCGCTGCATCTCGCTTCGGGAGATGCCGGCGGTGATGAAGAAAGTGCTGGGGACCGAGCAATTCGAGTTCGAGCAGGACAACCGCCTGGATCGAAAGGAAGGGTTGCTGGAGTGGACAGTTGTGACTCCCTTCTTGACGGACCGAGTAGATGCCGGTGGCACGACTCGGGTGGAGAAGACTAAATCCGGCTCCAAACGCATCGTTACCGGAGAGATCGTGATCCGGCTCCCCGTGGTCGGAAAGAAGATGGAAGGCAAACTGGCCGGCAATATCGAAGAGTCTTATAAAAAGGCGGCCGAAATTGCCCGCAAGATGATAAAAGAGAGAGTGGAAGCAGCGGTTTAGTCCACTTCGAGCTCTCTATCCAGAGAGCTCGCGAGCGCCGCGGCCGGGCCGGATAAGTGGTCGTCATAGATGCGGGGGATGGCGACCCAGGCGGCGGCCAGCAGGACGACGGCGGCGGCTTTTGCGGCCATGGAAAGAGCCGTGCTCTCCAGACCAGAGGCCAGGGTGACCCCAACGAAGAGGACCCCGGCGCAGAGCAAAATGGCCATCGCCTCCATGGCGAAGAGAAATTTTCGCCGTCTGCCAGTGGCCCTTTTTTTCAGCGCGACGACGAAGTCCTCCAGTTCAGCGGCAGAATTGCAATCGATGAGCCTGTCTGCGTCGCATTCCTCGCATCTTTGAGCGTCGTTCTGTTGATGAAGGCATTCGCTGCAATAATATGAGCCGACCATCGGTGTACTCCTTTAAGCTACGTACTGCGTTATGGAAGAGAATCCATGGAAGAATCCGAGGTGGAGATCGAAGACTATCGAGCCTTCTGGCAGAAACCGCCGTTTGTAGTCCTGGGCGTTGTCTTGCTGGTGGTGGCGACGATCCTCTTGATGGTGCGTCTGGACGTGATTTCCTGGGGCGCAGACCGCGTCAGTGATATCGTCGGTGAGGCCCGGTATCTCCAGAAGACGTTCGACGAAGATATCCTCGATCTGACACCCATCGGTCAACTGCACAGCGACAACTTTCCCAACTATATCGCCGCGATCATTCAGAGCAATCATCCCGCCGGCGATGAACGGGTCTCCACCCAGTTGGAGACCATGAAACTTCTGGCCGCCGATGACGAACTCCGATCGATTCTGGACGCCTGGCATCGAGATCTGATGGAGGGAGAAACGGTCGTCGAGGAGCACGAGAACGCCTGGAATCAACGCCTCAGGGAATTGGGATACGGGTATGCCGTGGTCGGCGGCAGGCTCGAAGATCACGGTGAGTATCTCTATATGCCGGAGAGCTACCGGGTCCACGCCGAGGTCGCTCTGAGAGTCGATGATCATGTAGTTGAGGTCCAGTGGCGTCAGCGACTCGACGGATTTCGCAGGGCCGGGGAGTCCACCTTCTATCATCAGGAGTCCGAACAGAGTTGGGTTCGCACTGATCGAGGGTGGATGACGGTCTGGAATCATTTGAGTCGGGCCGTGCTCACCGACGACGAATATGAAGGGATCGAAGAGGATTTCAAATTCCAATGGCGAGAATCATTGCGTCGAGAGGTCCGGGAGGAAGTGGGCGAAGAGATGTTCGATGCCGTGGTGCGGGGGGCGATTCGTCGTCTGGAATTGCGCGAGATCGCCCGGGCGGTAGAGGCCCGGGGACATCGCTGCGGGCATCGATACCGAATTGTGCGGGTGCCCTGGATGGGGTTTGACTCCGATGCCCTGGAGCGGATGCAGCGTATGGCCCGGGCCGACCGGTTCGAGGATTGCCCCCGGCTCACCGAGGAAGAAGCAACCCGGATCCGTCGTCATTCCCGAGATTTGCAGAGTGATATCGCCTTTCAGCAAGCGATGCCACACCTTCTGGCGTTATTTTTACGTCAGAAAACAGTGATGGCTGCAGCCTTTCATCATCGCGCGGGACTCGAAGAAGAAGCGGTCTGCCAGGACTGTGAGGAGTGGACCGCCCTGGAGGCGGCGGAGATCGGGGGGTATCTGGCGGGCGTCTCGCAGGGGCCCTATCCCCACCTGGGTCTCTTTAAATTATGCTTCGATCATCGCTACGGGTCTTCGCAGTCCTATCGAGGATGGCTGATGATGCTCAGAGATGAGGGGTTTCGGTGTCGAGGGACGATGCCCGAAGATCTCTTTGAGGGCCTGCAGGCGATTGAGAAAGAGAGGTTTTCACCCATCGGTTCCATCGACTTCGAAGATGAGCCGCCGAATACGGCGCCCATCTCTCGAAGGGATTGAGCTTATTGGTTGAGCAGGGCGATCAATTCATCGACGATCTCGCGGCTGGAATCATCGGGGGTCAAAAAGTTGATCTCGTCGGGGTCGGCGGTGCCGATGCCGAGCTCAATGGCTCGGGCGATCTGGCTCTGCTCGCGGATGGAGCCTTCGGAGACTTCCGGTGTGGTGCCGTGACGGCGAAGCAGAGCCACTCCCAGGGCGTCGATGGCCACCGGGTCGGTGCCGGCGATGACCACGTTGAAATCTGCGGTGGGGCCGGCTTCCGGTCCCTCTTCGTAAAAGCCTTGGACTGCGTCGAGGACGATCAGATCGTGAGATACCGCGGAGTTGAGCTCGGCTATCATGCGGCGTTGATGCTCCGAGTCGTGGAGTTCGCTCATATAGTTATAGTCGTCACCCGGGATGGTTCGGGCGGCGAGTCCCACGTTATTTTTAAGGGCCATGGTGA
>SKNI01000253.1 GCA_007120615.1 Myxococcales bacterium
TGACGGCGGTGATGGTCTTGATCTGTTCGCGAAGGGCGCTCTCCGTATCGGTCTTCAGCGGCTCGGCGACCCGAAATTTCTCCACCTTATCGGGAGCATCTTCGAGGTCGCCCTCGCATCCCACAAGAGCAAAGAGCACCGCGATGCTAAGCGCAAATGATACGGCTGATGCGGCACCTTTGGTCATTGAATTTCCTTGGCCGCGCTGATCTCTTCCAGCGCAATTTCGTAGCGATCGATTTTACGATAGAGCGTGGTCCGATCAAAGCCCAGAATCTTTGCGGCCTTCGATTTATTGCCCTCGGTCTGCTCCAGAACAAAGGCGATATAGCGGGCCTCCAGACCTTCCATCGAGGGCATACCCTCGGCTCCCAGCCTGGCGGTCCAGGACATCATTTCTACGTCGATACCCTGTCGGGAGTCCCGCTGCGCCGCACCTCGAACCTTGGGAGGCAGATCCTCCGGAGTAATTTGCTCATGCAAGGCTAGAACGACAGCGCGCTCGATATAATTTCGAAGCTCCCGCACGTTCCCCGGCCATTCGTACTCCATCAGGGCGCGACCGGCCTCGGCGGAGAGGCCCTCCACGCCGCGATCGGAGCGCTCGGCGAAGTGGTCCACGAAATGCTGGGCCAGGCGCAGAATATCGTTGCCCCGTTCTCTCAGCGGCGGAAGGCTCAGCTCGATGACGTTGAGGCGAAAATAGAGATCTTCTCGAAACTCTCCCGCCTGGACCTGCTCTTCTAGATCTCGGTGGGTGGCGGCGATGATGCGGACGTCGACATCGATCAGCTGGTCGCCGCCGACGGGTCGAATCTTTCGCTCCTCCAGGACCCGCAATAATTTTGGCTGCAATGCCTTCGGCAGATCCCCGACCTCGTCGAGGAGCAGGGTCCCACCGTCGGCCTGAACAAAGAGCCCGTCTTTGTCGCGTCGGGCATCGGTAAAGGCCCCCTGAACGTGGCCAAAGAGCTCGCTCTCCAGAAGACTGTCGGGCAGGGCCGCGCAATTGATGGCCACAAAGGGCTCCTCACTTCGCTTGCTGCGACGATGGAGCGCCCGGGCGACCAATTCCTTTCCGGTGCCGCTCTCGCCGGTGATGAAGACCGACGACGGCGTCGACGCCACCCGGTCGATCATCTGGAAGAGCTCCCGCATCACCGGGCTCTCACCGATCATCTCTACGGGACTCTCCCGGTGAGCCTGCACCTCTTTTCGAAGGCGTTTGACCTCCTCTCGTAACTTTCGTCGCTCGATGGCCCGGTCCACGGCGATGGTCAGGGCTTCGATATCGAGAGGCTTGGTCAAAAAGTCGTAGGCCCCGGCGCGAATGGCGGCCACCGCCGTCTCCAGACTCCCGAAGGCCGTGATCACCACCACCGGCATATTGGGCCGGTGGTCCACGATGCGCCGGCAAAACTCGATGCCGCTTATCCCCGGCATATTCAGGTCCGTCACCACCACGTCTGCGGGCTCCTCTCCCAATGCTTGAAGAGCCTCCTCAGCCCGAGTAAACGCTCGGGCCTGGTATCCTCTCGTCTGGAGGCGCTCGGCGAGTACATCACCCATACTGGCGTCATCATCGACGATCATCACACGTCCACTCATACTCTCTCCCGGGGGGCTGCTTTCTGCTCAAGGGCTTGATTCTCTGCACCTGGACTTTCTTTGCGCGGCAACACCACCGTAAAGGTCGTGCCCACATCCAGCTCGCTCTCCACTTCGATCCATCCGCCGTGTTCCCGAACAATCCCGTAGGACACTGACAGTCCAAGACCGCTGCCTTCGCCCACCGGTTTGGTGGTGTAGAAGGGCTCAAAGATCTTCTCCAGGTCTTCCTGGGCGATCCCTTTTCCAGTGTCCCGAACTTCCACGGCCACATAAGAAGTCAGCGCGACCTCTTCGTCTTCGGGATGCATCCGGTCGATCTCGGTGATGAAAATCTCGACGTCTCCGCCGGCCTCTTCACAGGCGTGCATCGCGTTGACCAGCAAATTGGTCATCACCTGCACGAATTGATCGGAGTCGATCTCACCGATGGGGTCGACATCCCCGGAGTGAAGCTCCATGGAAACCCGCTTCTTTTCGGCGATGGGGGCGATCAATGTCAACGCCTGCTCCACCACTGCGGCGACCCGCACCTCCTCTTTGCTCAGGTGATGGACCCGGGCAAAATCCATCAACTGGCGGATGATCTCGGTGATCCGGGCGGTCTGCTCATAGATGATCGCCCCGTTCTTTTGGGCATCTTCGCCCTCTACTTCGGCCCGCTCGATCATCCGAGAGCGCATGGAGATCACATTTAAGGGAGTTCCCAGCTCGTGAGCCAGACCGGCGGAGAGGGTCCCCACCGTTTTGAGCCGGTCGGCGTGACGCAATTGCTGGAGAGCTTCGATTCGAGCGGCGGTCTCCTCATTGATTCGCTCTCTTGCCGTGGACAATTGCTCTCCCATCAAATTCATCTCCCGGGCAAGTTGGGTGAGCTCTCCGTGTCCCGTCAGATCGAGGGGAGTGTCCAGATCTCCTCGGCCAATATCCCGGGCCTTTCCGATGAGCAATTCGACGGGTCGCGCGATAAACGCCAGCCCCGTAGCCCAGGCGATCCCCGCAGCCATCAATAAGATCAGAAGGGTAGTCCCCACGATGCGAATCTTGGAGGCCTCCACATAGGCTTGCTCTCGCTCAAAGGACTCCGACAACTCCAGGGCCCCGACCCGTTGTCCCTCGAGAACTACGGGCATATAGGTATAGAGGCGTCCGGCCCCGATCTGATCGCGGTCGATCCAGCTCACCGCCATTCCATCGGCCAGGGTCTGGGCCGTTCCGTCGGGGGCTCCCGGTCGGATTCGGTCCGGCCCGCTTAAGTCTGCCCAGACCCAGCGAATCCGAATTCTCTCGTCGGCCTCATTGGACGACTCCACCAGCTGATTGGCGAAATCCTCGTCGAATTCGTCCCAGGCCCGCCCGATGATCACCGCCAGAGGCTGGGCGATCCCGTAGTGGTCTCGGCGCATCTGGGTCTCGAATAATTCGGTCTCCCGGTGGATGCGCTCGTATCCGTGAAACGCCATCACCAGACAGATCCCGCCGATGAAAAAGAGGGTTATCTTAAATGTTAACCGCATCGGTCCTCGTGATTCACGGTCGAATCGAATCGCAAACTGCTCCCGCTTCTTTCCAACACCAATACAGCCCGCCGGGATTCCGTGGGCACTCCCGGCGGGGTCTGGGCGGCGATGGCAAGGCGCGCTGACGAGGTGATGCCGTAGCATCATCGAGGAA
>SKNI01000145.1 GCA_007120615.1 Myxococcales bacterium
ATTTCGCGCCGGACGTCCGCTTCACTATAAAAAGATCACCGAAGCCGCCATCCAGGAAGAATTGCTCTCCCACGTCGGCCGCTCCCCGGAAGTCACCATGGGAGAACGACTGACCCAGGAAGCCAAAAAACAAGACGCCCCCCCGATCGTGGTCATTCGTCCCGGCGTCTACAAATTGCAAGAAGACTACGAAAAGAAGCTGGAAGCCGACGGCAAAAAGCGCCTTCCCCTGGGCCAGAAGAAGAAAGCCAAGACCAACGGAAAGGCCGCCTCCTCGTCGGAAGCAAAGTCCTCCTCCGATTCCAAGAGTCGCCGGTCCACCAAAAAGACCAACGGTCAAGACACTCGCTCCAAAGACTCCAGCTCCGATGACAGTGATTCCGGCTCCCGCCGACGTCGGCGACGTTCCAAAAACTCAACGGCCACCAAGAAGTCCAGCGGTGGTCGAAACGGACGACGCAGCTCTCGCAAAAAGAGCAGCTCTCGCAAAAAGAGCAGCTCCCGACGAAAGTCCAACCGTCGCAGCACCAAGAACAAGCGCAAGAGCCGCAGCTCCAACAAGTCCCGCCGCCGAAGCTCGGGTCGCAAAAAGGACACCTCCAACCGCTCCAACCGTCGAAATAAGTCCACCCAGAAGAAGCGCTCCACCCGCAAGCCGGCCCATCGCAACCAGCACCTCAAAGAGGGTCCGGTACAGATGGACGCCATCGCCCAGGCCGCTCACACCGTCCTCGACGACAATAAGAACCGCCCCATGAAGGTCGCCGACCTCTCCGAGGAGATCTTCGACCGAAAGTTGGTCAAATTTCACACCCATGACGCCGCCGCCACCGTGCAGGCCGCCATGGCCGGTGACAATCAGATCCGAGAGAAGCAGGGCAACCGACCTCTCTTTATCCGATACGACAAGAATCGCTGGGGCCTGACCAAATGGGGCCTCTCCGCAGACTCCGTGGATCGGGAGCAATCGATTCTGAGCCTGGCCGAAGAGATCCGACAGGACGCCGTGGACACCCTCGGAAAAGCTCTGACTGACGTCAAAGCCGAAGCCGTGGAACATCTGGCCTTAACGCTCCTTCAGCGGCTGGGCTACCAGGACATCAAGGTCTCCAAGCGCTCCTCTGAGGGCGACGTCTTCTTCACCAGCGACTGGCAGCAGGGTCTGGCCGACGTCCGCGTCTGCATCCAGGTCGTCGGCGACACCGACATCGAACTCGGCGCCGATGCGGTCACCGAGCTCCGGGGAACCCTTCATCACTACTCCGCCAGCGAAGGCGTCATCATTCACCTCGGTGATATCGACGACGACGCCATCGAAGAGAGCCGCGAAGAGAAACTCGCTCCCATCACCTTGCTGGACCGGGACACCTTCGTGGAGCTCCTCATCAAGCACGGCATCGGCGTTCGCTCCTACCAGGCGCCCATCACCATGGTGGACACCTCCTTTATCGACGCCCTCGCCAGCGCATGAAGCTGCTTCGCCCGGGGCTTATGCCCTACGGACAAGCACTGGCCTGGCAGCTCCAATTGCGCACCAGGCTTCAAGAGGAGATGGCCGACGACCCCGTCGGCTATCTCCTCTGTTTGCAACACCCCCCTGTCGTCACCCTCGGAAAACGAGGCTCCCTCGACGACATCTTCGGCCTCGACCAGCTCCTGGAGCGAGGCACCCAATTCTATAAAATCGACCGCGGCGGCGAGGCTACGTATCACGGCCCGGGACAACTCGTGATCTATCCGATCGTGAAGTTAGACCGGCTCAAGATCGGCGTCGTCGACCTCATCCGCGGCATGGCCGGTTGTCTGGGAAAGGCCCTCGAAGAATACGGCGTCTTTGCCACCTACGACTGCGACCACCCGGGCCTGTGGACCGTGGACACTCCGGCCCGAAAGATCGCCAGCGTCGGCATGCGGGTCTCCCGAGGGGTCACCACCCACGGCGCCGCCATCAACCTGACAAACGACATCACCCCCTTTACGCTTTTTGTACCCTGCGGAATGCCCAACGCTCCGCTGACCCGCCTCGATGATTATTGCGACGAGACCGTAGACGTCGACGACTTTACCGACCGCTTCCTGGCCCACTTCTCGGCGTTTCTGGACCGACCCTTCGAAGAGATCGAGCAAGAGCCGCCGCCTGTAGACGACTGGGTCTTGCCGCTGGCTCTCTAAAAACTACTCAGAGCCCCACCCACTCCCGCCCGCCGTTCCAGTCGGGACTATCGAAGTCCACCAGAATCTCGGTGGCTCCGTCGTCCGGGGTCACCACCAATTCCACGTAGCCCTCGTCGTCGGTATAGACCTCTTCGGCCACTCCTCCGTTGACCACGTTCACCATCACGTCGGCTACGCCCACGCGCTCTTCATTGTCTCGAGAGTCGCGGTCGGTGACCCGAAGCGTAAGGCGCACATCTTGGGCTTCCTCAACCTTGTCGGCGATCTCAAAATCCAGTTGCTTGAGGTAATAATACCACCCGGCCTGACGAACGCTCACCTCGGCCGTCGCCAGCGCTCGAGCGCGCCAGAAGGACCGGCTCTCGTCCTGAAGCTCCATGCCGTGGTCGCTTGTGAGAATGACCATCGTAGAGTCATCGAGCTCCAGATATTCCAGCAGATCAAGCATCGTTCCCATCCGCTGATTGACCCGGGAGATCACCGTATAACGCTCGTGGTCACCGTGAGGCCCGTGGGCGTGGCCGGCGGAATCGGTGGAGCCGAAGTTGACGATCGTGTAGCGGGGAATCGGAAGCCCCTCTTCGCCGCGATTGATATGGTCCTGATAAAGCTCGGCGAAGGTCTGCAGACTGCCGTTATCCATCACCCCCGCGTAGTCCTGAAGATCGGCCCGGGGCAACGGATAAGTCTCATCGCCCACCTGTACCTCATCGGCGGAGTCGGAGAGCTGAAACCCGCCGGGGAGCCGACGCTCCAACGTCGCGAACTCCGCCCCTCGAGTCGACGGCTCGTTGATGCTCGCCGTCAGGTTGCCCTCGTCCAGGGTTCCGAAGGTGCGCACCACCGCTTCGTGAAGCGTCTCCACCGGTAGATTCGCATGAGCACTGCCCAAGAGGTATTCGGTCTCAAAGATCTCCCGAATCGGCGAGGCATCTACGCCCTGCTCTCGGACTCGAAAGGTATTGTCGATGATCCCATGATGGCCGGCCCAGGCCCCCGAACCCAGCGCGTTATGGCCGGGATAGGTATTGGACGGAAAATTGGAGATCGATCCGTATCGATAGACCAGCCCTCGTTGAAAAATCCGCTGATAAGAGTCGAC
>SKNI01000563.1 GCA_007120615.1 Myxococcales bacterium
AGCGAAGGCCCAGAAGATCGCCTCCATTGACCCCGAAAAAGGGGCCATCTTCGAGCAGTTGAGTCGAGAAACTCAACTGGAAGACGGCCTCTTTCACTGCGGGCAGGGGGTAGCATTTTGCGGTCAGGGATATTCGATCGAGGAACTCCACACCGAGGTCACGGAGAATGCCCGCCGGTGGGTGGAGACTCTGGAGGAGCGACCGTTTTTCGATGAGAAAAGCTCTGTGACAACTACGACCAATAAGAGTTCAAAGATGAGCGCAAAAAAGATGGAAGTCATCGACGGGGAGCAGGCCATCGCGATCATCGGCATCGGCGCGAGAATGCCCGGAGCGTTGAGCGCCGAGAAATTCTGGCAGAATATCGTCAACGGGGTCTCCTCGATCGGTCCGGTTCCCACAGATCGCTGGGATCCGGCGCTCTATTATGACGCCGACCGAAACGCTCCCGATAAGACCTACAGCAAAATTGGCGGTTGGATTACGGATTTCGAATTTGATCGCCGGGCCTTTCGCCTGCCTCCGAAAGTCGTGGAGAGCATTGATCCC
This sequence comes from Myxococcales bacterium, assembly GCA_007120615.1. Classification (GTDB taxonomy): domain Bacteria; phylum Myxococcota_A; class Bradymonadia; order Bradymonadales; family Bradymonadaceae; genus SKNI01. The sequence continues at coordinate 551 of SKNI01000563.1, forward strand.
ACGCAACTTATCTGTCTGGAGGCGGTTCGCGAGGCTCTGGAAGACGCCGGATATATGGACCGGGAGTTCGACCGCGACGGCTGCGCCGTAATCCTGGGCAACGCCCTGGGCGGAGATCTCCGGGATACGACGAATCTTCGAATTCTATATCCCGAGATGGACCGCGCTCTTCGAGGCGCTCTGATGGAGCTTGGCTCGGGAACGCTCAACGCCGGCGCGCGAGAAGAGCTTCTGCAAGCTGTCGAAGAGCGGTTTAAGCGAGATATCGTAGGGGTCAACGAGGACTCCATGCCCGGAGAGCTTGCCAATATCATCGCCGGACGGGTAGCGCAGACCTTCGATCTTCGGGGACCAAACTTCATCGCCGATGCGGCCTGCGCGTCGAGCCTCGCCGCTCTGGAGGCAGCCGTTCGCGGACTTCGGGCACGGCAATTCGATATGGCCGTCACCGGCGGTGCCGATCGATCGATGGGAGCTCCCAGTTATGTGAAGTTCTCCAAGATCGGCGCGCTCTCAGCCGACGGCTCAAGACCCTTTGATGCCGACGCCAACGGGTTCGTGATGGGCGAAGGAGCGGGGATCTTAATCCTGAAGCGACTCAGCGATGCCATTCGCGACGGGGACTCGGTGTACGCCCTGATTCGCGGCGTTGGAGGCTCCAGCGATGGTCGAGGAAAGGCGATCACCGCGCCCAATCCGGAGGGACAGGTTCTTGCCGTTCAGCGGGCCTATCAAGACGCCGGTTTTAGCGCGCGGTCGGTCTCGTTGATCGAGGCACACGGCACGAGCACGCCCGTCGGAGATCCGGCGGAGGTGCAGAGTCTCAACTCGGTTCTGGCAAAGGAAAATGGCGAATTCGCCGCGCCAAGAATCGCGTTGGGGAGCGTAAAATCCAATATCGGACATCTGAAATCGGCGGCCGGAGCAGCGGGGCTGATCAAGGCCGCGCTGGCGTTGAAGCATCGCGTACTTCCGCCGACGTTGAACGTCAATCGGGTCAATCCTGGGCTCGGCCTCGACGACAGCCTCATTGATGTGCAGACCACGCTCGAGCCCTGGGAGGTTCATAACGGCGCCGTTCGTCGGGCCGGTGTGAGCGCATTTGGGTTCGGTGGGACCAATTTCCATGTGGCCATGGAGGAATTTCTGCCCCATGAGTCCCAGAATGGCCAAAAGATATTCTCCGGCGGCATGAGTTTTGATTCGGGAACGCCCGATGGCGGCGCGCTCTGTTCGGGCGTCCCAAAAGGTGAGGGAATCATCGCGATTGGTGCCTCGGATGAGGCGGAGCTCGGCGAGCGATTTGAGGCCTTTGCTACTGTATTTGAGGTGGAGGGGATCGATGGAGTTGAGGACTGGCTCTTGCCTCTTGGGGACCGCCAGCCGAAGGAAGTTCCCGGCGGTGCCATGCGGCTTGCGATTTCCTTTAGCGACGTCGACGAGTTGAGCGCCAAGATCAAAAAGGCCCGGCGCGCCCTGGACGGAAAGATGAGCTGGCGAGTGCTGGCAAATCAAGGTGTGTTATTCAGTGATGAGATGATCGCCGGCAAGACGGCGATGCTCTTTCCCGGGCAGGGATCTCAATATCTGGGGATGCTCTCCGATCTCAAAGAGCGCTTCAAAGTGGTCGCCGAGACCTTTCAAGAGGCCGACTCGATCATGAGTACGGTTATCGCCGGTCGCTTAAGCGAAATCATCGATCCCGATCTCTCGGTGGTCGACGAAAACGACGCGTTTCGGGCGCTCACCCAGACCGAGATCACTCAGCCGGCGGTGCTGACGGCGGATATCGCCATCTACCGACTTCTCGCTACTCTGGGCATCGACGCTGATATGGTCGCCGGCCATAGCCTCGGGGAGTACGGAGCCTGCGTGGCCTCGGGAGTGATGACCTTTGAGGAGGCGCTGAAAACGGTGGCGGCTCGAGGAACCGAGATGTCCAGGGCCACTCCGATGAACGGAGACAACGGTTTGATGGCCGGAATCTCCGCCCCCGTCGAAGTCGTCCAGCCGGTGCTCGACGATGTCGATGGATATGTGGTCTGCGCCAATATCAATTGCCCCGGGCAAACCATCATCGCCGGACTCACCGAGTCGGTGCAGCAGGCCGTCGAGGTCTTTGAAGAGATGGGCTATACCGTGCCACTCTTGCCGGTGAGTCACGCTTTTCACACCGAAGTGGTCGCCGCTGCCAGCAAGCCACTGAGAAGTCATCTGGGTTCGGTGGACGTGCAGACTCCTGAGATTCCGATTTTGACCAATGTGACCGGTGGGTTTTACCCGTCGGACACCGATGAGATTCGAGACCTTCTGGCCGAACAGGTGGCGTCGCCGGTGCAATTTATCGGCCTCGTCGAGCGAATGTACGGCGAAGGCGCGCGGATCTTTGTGGAGGTCGGCCCCAAACGGGCGCAGACCTCCTTTGTTGGGAGCATTTTGGAGGGCCGCGAGCACCTGGCCCTGTATACGAACCATCCGAAGAAGGGTGGTGTGGCGACTCTTTATGAGGCGCTTGCGACTCTGTGGGCTCGTGGTGCCTGGGGTGGGGATGTCTCCTTTGGTGTTGAGAAGGCCGAAAGCGTAGGCGACTCTATTTCTTTAGAGCGGACGGGAACGTCCGCGCTCCTGGGCGAGAAGAGAGAAGAGCCTGCAGTGGACCGAAGCGAGATCGTGGACGTGATGCTGCGAGTGCTCTGTGAGAAGACGGGCTACGATCC
>SKNI01000659.1 GCA_007120615.1 Myxococcales bacterium
AATTGATCCGAAGTCTTGACGACGCGCGGGCTCGCTCGATGGCGCTGGTCGCGCTGGGTAATGACTGGATCGAGAAGTTCAACGATCCCGGTCGGGCGATGGATACCTACGAAGAAGCGGTGACGGAGTGGAAAGAAAACACCCGCGCCGTGGAGCGAATTGCGAAGGTTGCCGCCGAATTAAGAGACTGGCGCCGGGTGGGACGGGCTTATTATACCCTCAGCGTTCTCACCGATGATCCGAAGGAGAAAGCGGAGCATCTTATTCACTCCAGCGATGTAGCCAGAAAAGAATTATGGGAGGCCGAGAAGGCGTTGGCCGGCTATCGAAAGGCCCTGGAATTTGATCCGACCCGCCTCGACGCATTTAAGGCGGTGACCTCCATTTTGGTGGATGCCCGAGACTGGGAGAATCTGGAGCAGGCCTATCTGCAGGTGATCGCCGACAATCAGGACGCCGACGATACCGATCCTCGTCTGCTGGCGGTATTGTGGGAGAAGTTGGGCGATCTCTACAGCGTTCACCTCGAGCGCACCGGTGATGCGGTCTTCGCGTACGAACAGGCCCTGGAGCACGTTCCGGACCGGTTCGATATCCGAGAGCGAATGGTCGATATCTGTGAAGAGGACGAGGAGCACTTTGCTACCGCCTCCGAGCAATTGCGACAATTGATGGCTGCCGAGCCCCGGGAGGCTCAGTGGATCGACAGGCTGGGCCGGGTTTATCTGAGAAAAAAGAAGATCGACGAGGCCTATTGTTTATTCAGAGCGCTTCGGGCCCAGGGCCTGGATCTCGATCAGAAGGCGGCCGGTTTTCTGGCGCGATTTGACTCTAAAATTGCCCGACCCATCAAAGGGCAGATCAATCCCAGCATGATGCATCGCTATATCTATGCCGATGGATTGAGCAAACCGCTCAATGAGTGTTTCGCGCTGCTCAACGGAGCCCTCGACGAGTGGGCCGGGGAGAGTCGCAGAAAATTTGGACTTCGTCGCCGCGATCGAGTCGATATATCGGAGCCGCTGGCCTTTGTGAACTCCTATAAGAACGTGGGAATGTCCCTTGGATATATGGACCTCCCCGATCTCTGGCTGAAATCGGATTATAGCGGTCTGGTTAACGGGGCGCTGGTTCCGCCTGGATTCATCGTGGGTCCCGAGAAGTTGAGTTCGGGCCGGGAAAAACATATCGCCTTCGTGGTGGCCAAACAGCTCTTCTTATTCATGCCATCCTTTTATCTGGCCACGATTCGTCCGCTCAGCGATCTGCAGGGTTTCTTTATTCGAGCCCTGGCGCTGGTGCGGCCGGATATGCCGATCGCCGATAATTTCAGCAAAGACAGCGCCTTTAAAGCGATGAAGAAGAAGATCAGAGGCGACGAGCGAGAAGCGTTGCGGCAACTGGTCGAGAAGCTCGCCGGTGACAATGACGAGGTCGTCCTCGGCCCCTGGGTCGAAGCCATCGAAGACACCGCCAATCGCATGGGACTGCTCTTTTGTGATGATCTCAGCGTGGCTCGAGATTGTTTGAATGAAGAGCCCCAATCGATGAGTCAGCGCTCGGTAGACAAGCGGATGCGAGCATTGATCGATTATTCGGTCAGTGAAAAATACCTGGCTCTTAGGCCCCAGCTTGGGATCGAAGTCGCCTGAAAAGTTTCTCTCCCTCCTATTGCGTCCTACCCACCTTTATGAGAAGTCAGGGGCCCCACCGCCGGTCTCGGCGGTTCGGGATTATCCAGCTCCTTCGATCCGTTGATACACGGTCCGAAGAATAATGCAGTTATCGCAGTAGACCCCATTCATGAAAAAAATCAGAAATATCGCCATCGTTGCTCATGTTGACCATGGCAAGACGACGCTCATCGACGAGTTGCTCAAGCAAACCCTGACGGTTCCCGAACACCGGGAGTTGGCCGTGCGGGCTATGGATAGCAATGCCCTGGAGAAGGAACGGGGAATCACCATTGTGGCAAAATGCACCGCCATCGACTGGAATGATTACCGGATCAATATCATCGACACCCCGGGTCACGCAGACTTCGGCGGTGAGGTGGAGCGGGTCTTGAAGTTGGTCGATTCGGTTCTGCTTCTGGTAGATGCCTTTGAAGGTCCGATGCCGCAGACGAAATTCGTGCTGCGAAAATCTCTGGAGCTCGGCCTGAAGCCGGTAGTGGTCATCAATAAGATCGACCGTCCTCGCTCCAGCCCTCACAAGGTGCTGGATCAGGTCTTTGAATTATTCATGGATCTGCAGGCCACCGACGAGCAATTGGACTTTCCCGTGGTCTATGCCTCCGGTCTCAACGGCTTTGCCATGCATAACCTCGAAGGTGAGTCCGATGACCTTGAGCCCCTCTTAGAAGCGGTGATTAAATATGTACCGGAGCCCGGAGGCGACCCGGATGCGCCGCTTCAGATGCAGGTTGCGACCCTGGCCTATGACGATTACGTCGGCCGGGTTGCCATCGGCCGAGTCTTTGACGGCACCATGAAGATCGGCGACCGCGTTCTTCGCTGTCGACGAGATGGGGAGCGCGTCGAGGCAAAGATCACCAAATTATACGGATTTCACGGCCTGGACCGGGTCGATTGTGAACAGGTCCAGGCAGGGGATATCGCGGCGGTCGCCGGGCTCGACGACGTCCTTCCCGGAGAGACCATCTGCGATCTGGACCATGTGCGACCGCTTCCGATGATCACCATCGATGAACCGACGGTATCGATGGTGGTGATGATCAACAACTCTCCCTTTGCCGGACTGGAAGGGAAATATCTGACCAGTCGTCAGATCCGAGATCGCCTCGACCGAGAGCTGGAGCAGAACGTGGCCCTGCGGGTCAAAGAGACCGAGCGGGCCGAGGCGTTTGAAGTCTCCGGTCGCGGCGAATTGCATATCTCCATCTTATTGGAGCAGATGCGCCGAGAGGGCTACGAATTTCAGGTCTCCCAGCCCAAGGTCATCTTCACGGAAGACGAAAACGGCAAGAAGTTGGAGCCCATCGAAGAAGTCATCGTCGAGGTCGACCAGGAATATGCCGGAAGCGTCATTCAGAAGTTGAGCGAGCGAAAAGGGGAGCTTCGGGGTGTGGAAACCAACTCCGACGGCTCTCAGCGCCTGGACTTTCGAGTCCCCTCGCGTGGTCTCTTTGGATATCGCTCCGAGTTTTTGACCGATACCCGTGGTACGGGCATTATGCACAGCAACTTTCTGGGCTATCAGAAATACCGCGGAGATCTGGAAAACGATCGAAACGGTG
>SKNI01000210.1 GCA_007120615.1 Myxococcales bacterium
GGTGGAGTGCTTCGTCGCCACCACGCCGGGTTCGATTCGATATCTGGAGCGAGAGCTCGCCCTCAGCGTGATCGCTGCCGTAACCACCAGCCTGGTCGCCCGAAAACAGGGGCTCGCAACCGGGCTGACGGCCTACGCCATGGCCCAAGATTATGCAGGTGGCGCACAGGTATCGGCGTTAGGGATGTTCGAGCAGGGATTCTACGACCGGCTGGGCTTCGGAACCGGTGCGCCCGTGATCGTTCATAATATCGTCCCTTCCCAACTGAAAGTTCCTCGTTTAGAGCGCGCACCGCAGCGAGTCAGTCCCGACCATTGGTCTCAGGTTCACCACAGCCGAGTGGGAAGAAGACAGCGTCACGGCTCGATCTCACTTAAGGAGCCCGCTTCAACCCGCGGCGAGTTGCATTTATATTCTCGTTCCTTTGGGCTTGGATTCTTCGATGGACCCGATGGTGAATTAACTCACCACGTCGTGTTGCGCCCCGAACGACAGGGGCTGGAACGGGGAACGGTGGAAGTAAAGTGGATGGCTTTTCAGACCTACGAGCAGTTTTTGGAACTTTTATCGGTCTTGAAATCACTGGATGACCAGGTACTTCGGATGTCGATCCCCGAGCCCCCGGGAGTCTGCATTCAGGACTTCCTTCGAACCCCCTTGGCCCACGGGCAGCTCACCGAGAAGAGTTCCTTTGAGGTCGGCATGCGGGCGTTTGCTTTCTCTCAGATTCGAATCTGTGATCTCATCGGCGCGATCGAGAAGACCGAACTACAGGGAAGTCAGCAAATAGAGTTTAACCTCCGCCTTCGCGACCCTGTGGACTCGTTTTATGGAAGCGCGAACTTTCCCGATCCGGGGGAAGATGCCTGGTCGGGACTGAGCGGAGAGTATGAGATCAGTCTGGGCCCGAATTCGTCGGCCCGTAGAGGATTTGGCAAAAATTTGTCGATTTTGACGGCTTCCGTGGGGGCCTTCTCTCGGCTGTGGTTCGGTGTGGCGCCAGCCACCACTCTGGCCGTCTCTGACGAACTCAATGGGCCTCCGGAGCTTTTGAGAAAGCTAGAAAACGTCCTTCGATTGCCGACGCCGCAGATGGACTGGGAGATCTAGCAGCTGGAGCGCGGACGTCCCCGTACGTCCCCGTCCGCATTGAGCAAAAAAGCGCTTTTTCTTTTGTGCGGACGAGGACGTCCGCGCTCCGCAGGGGTGAATTATATTTCACTCGTAATGAGGTCCGAGGTCTGAGACAATCCGATCGGGGTGAAGTAGATGATTTAAATTAATATTCAGGAGGTCATTTTGAAGAGAGTTCCATTACTTTTCTTTATCTTGTTTTTCGGTCTTGTTGGTTGCACAGGCCACGACATCGACGATTCTGACATCGAAGAGGCGACAGACGATCGACCCACAGGATTGCTGCCAATCGTCTCCTATCCTCAGGCCTGTATCGACCCTGACGAGGCAGCGGAAGACCACACGAGACCGGAAACATTTGAGGATTGGGTCTCTGGCGCTTCCGACGTCGTCATCGGCACGGTCGCTGATATTCAGCCGGTATTTGTACCGTACCGAGTCACGAACGCTGTACCTACGGAAGTTGCGTGGGAGGAGGAGGAATGCAGCGAGCTCTTTCCCGCCGTAGATATTTATCTGACCGATGTCGACTCACTGCTGGGTTCCGATCTAGAGGAGGTCAGATTTCGCGTCAGCAGCTATCTAATCAGTGACTGGGAGAGTGGGGTGGTAGATGATGGAGAAGGGCAGTATTGGATTGAGAGCAACTCCGACCCTGAACTTGGTATTGCCCCGGGGATGCGAATCGGCACCCGTCTCTATGAGTCCGAGTTGCTTTCCGAAGTGCTCACGCCGGCGATGACTCTTCTCTTTGAAGTGGATGAAGAGGAAGAAATCTACTTTCAGAGTCCTAAATCGGGCTTTCACTACGCCTGTGCAGGGTACGTCGATTATTTTAATCGTCCCGAGGACCCCGTCAGAGATGGTATTTCGGTCGCTCAATTGCGGGAGGGGATCGGCGGGCTAGAGGTGGACGATGTAGCTCCGGAAGACAGTACTCGGCCCTATATCCGAAAGATCTGGGATGCCGGTGACGCTCAACATCTGATTTTTGTGGGCGCTGCGCGTTGTATGGACTTCGATTCTGAACGCCCAGTCTGTTTGAGTGAGTTGGATTGTGAGCCGGGAATGACCTGCGTGGATGGCCTGTGCAGCTGAATTGCTCCCGGTCTGGAATACGCTTCTATTTGTTGTCGGGTCCCCTCCGCCCTCGCTTATGCTCGGGCACCTCCCCGTCGGCCTGAACAACGGCCGGCGGAGAGGATGATCGTCGATTCGCCCAACCACCCAAAACTGGGGACAGGCCCGCGCTAACCCTCTCCGGCGCCCTGCAGTTAAAGGGCGCGGGGGAGGTGGCCGAGCATCGCGAGGTCGGAGGGGACGGGTCCGCAGCCCAGAAGTGATGCGATCGTAAAAACACCTACACCGGAAAAGCCCGCTCCACGATTTCATCGATGGCCAGGCCCGAGGGCAGACCGCCGAGCATCAGGCAACCACGGCCCAGGCGGGAGGCGCAGAAGGCGTCGGCCACGGCGTCGTTGCCCGACTGGACCAGAAGTGCGCCCTGAAGGGAAAGCGCCATGGCTTCCACGATGCGGCGGGCCCGGAACTCGATATCCTCGAGGTTGGTGAGCTTCTCTTTGAGATCGAAGATAGCGGCGTCGAGATTCTTGTCGGCGCCCTTTGCTACTTCCAGTTCAGCGAAGAAGGCGTCCAGGGTCTCCGGGCTTCGGCTAAAGGCGCGCAAGACATCGAGACATTGGACATTTCCCGAGCCCTCCCAGATGGCGTTTAAGGGAGCTTCCCGGTAAAGCCGTGGCATGATGGATTCTTCCACATAGCCCGCGCCTCCCAGGCATTCCTGAGCTTCATTTACCGCCATGGGGGCTCGTTTGCAGACCCAATATTTTGCAGCAGCCGTGGCAATTCGAGCGAAGAGAGCGGAGGTCTTATCCGATTCCCCTTCTTCAAACGCCCGGGCCAGGCGCATGGCCAGGACCACAGAGGCTTCCGATTCCACGGCCAGGTCGGCGAGTACGTTTTTCATCAGGGGCTGATCGATGAGGGTCTTTCCGAAGGCTTTGCGGCCCCGGCAATGTTGGATGGCCTGGGCTGTGGCGTGGCGAATCAACGCCGCCGAGCCGATGACGCAGTCCAGCCGCGTCTCTCCGACCATGGCGATGATGGTGGGGACGCCGCGACCTTCTTCGCCAATCATCTGCGCCCAGGCGCCGTGGTATTCCACCTCAGAGGAGGCGTTGGAGTGGTTGCCCAATTTGTCTTTGAGGCGCTGAATTCGAAACCGGTTCAGCGTTTCATCAGGGCGCCACCGAGGAAGTAGAAAACAGCTCAAGCCCTTCTGGGTGTGGGCCAGGGTGAGAAAGGCATCGCTCATGGGGGCGGAGCAGAACCACTTGTGACCGACCAACTCATAAGACTCTCCCGGCCCGGGCTGGTCGATGGGATAGGCCCGGGTCGTGTTGGCGCGCACGTCGGATCCGCCCTGTTTTTCGGTCATCGCCATGCCGATGGTGAGCCCCTCTTTTTTGTGAGGAGCGATAAAACGCCTGTCGTATGTATCGGAGAGAATCAGGGATTCCCAGGTCTTGGCGATCTCCGGCTGGTGGCGAAGCGCCGGGATCGCGGCGTGGGTCATGGTCAGTGGGCATTGAGTGCCGGCTTCGGTCTGATAATGCATATAAATCAAAGCCGATCGAGCAACCCGTGAGCCCGCACCATCGGTCCAGGTCAATGAAGTCAGCCCGTTTTCCACGCCCAATTGCATGGCGCGGTGGTAGGCGGGGTGAAATTCAACCTCGTCGATGCGGTGGCCGAAGCGATCGTAGGTCTTGAGCTTCGGGGGATTCTCGTTGGCCTGAAATCCAACCTCCAAAAGTTCTCCACCGACCACGGCGCCGTAATGCTCCAGACGGTCCTCAAAGTCCCCGCCACCTTCTCGATGAACGGCGTCTTGCAGAGCCTGATCACCGGCGTAGGCGTTGAAGTCTTCCAGCGGATCGGGCTGGTTAAAGACCTCATGAGTATCGCCGTCAGACCCGCCGCGGAGATGATGACATTGGGCGTCGTTTTCCGATGGGGAAGACATAGTTTGCTCCTGGTTTGTCGGTCGAGAGCGGGAGCGCGGACAGGACGTCCGCGCTCCCTTGTCGTGCGGTTTGCGCAGTCATGCTCCGGGCTACGCTACCGGTTCTGCCGAAGGCGCAGCCGCTTTAGCTTCGTTGTTGATGGAAGCGATGATGCGATTGAGCGTTTTGCTCGGCCGCATCGCTTTTGTCGCCAACTCATCGTCGGGATCGTAATAGCCCTTGATGTCAACCGGGGAACGCTGCACGGCGATGAGTTCTTCGTTGATCGCGTCCTCATTTTCGCTCAGTTCAGCGGCGACCTTCGTGAAGAGGGTCTTAAGCTCGGCGTCTTCATCTTGGTCCGCCAGGGCCTGGGCCCAGTATAGCGCCACATAGAAGTGGCTGCCACGGTTGTCGATCTCGCCCAGTTTTCGGGCCGGCGACTTATTGGTGAGCAGATATTTGGTGCTGGCGTCATCCAGGGCCGCTCCGAGCACGGAAGCCCGAGGTTTGTCGAAGCTCTCCGCGAGGTGCTCCAGCGATACAGCCAGGGCCAAAAACTCCCCAAGAGAATCCCAGCGTAGGTAGTTGTCGGCCACAAATTGCTGAACATGCTTGGGAGCTGACCCGCCGGCGCCGGTCTCAAAGAGTCCGCCGCCTTCCATCAGAGGTACGATGGAGAGCATCTTGGCGCTGGTGCCCACTTCCAGGATCGGAAAGAGGTCGGTGAGGTAATCGCGAAGCACGTTGCCCGTGACCGAGATGGTGTCCTTGCCGTCTTTGATTCGCTCCAGGGAAAACCGAGTCGCTTCCACGGTGGACATGATGCGAATGTCCAGATCGGCGGTGTCGTGGTCTTTGAGGTAGGTCTCGACCTTCTTGATGAGTTCGGCGTCGTGAGCTCGGTCCGGATCGAGCCAGAAGACCGCCGGCGTCTTCGACGAGCGAGCCCGATTGACGGCAAGTTTCACCCAGTCGCGAATCGGAGCGTCTTTGGTCTGACACATTCTCCAGATGTCGCCTTCTTCTACGGAGTGCTCCATCAGGGTGGTGCCGGAGGAATCTACGACGCGAACCGTTCCGTCGGCGGGGATCTCAAAAGTCTTATCGTGAGAGCCGTATTCTTCGGCTTTCTTGGCCATCAGGCCGACGTTGGGAACGCTCCCCATGGTGGTGGGGTCAAAGGCGCCGTGTTCTTTGCAGAAGTCGATGACCTCCTGGTAGAGCGCCGCGTAGCTGCTGTCGGGGATGACCGCCTTGGTGTCCTGAGTCTTTCCTTCGGCGTTCCACATCTGTCCCGAGGTTCGGATCATCGCCGGCATGGAAGCATCGATGATCACATCACTCGGTACGTGGAGGTTGGTGATGCCTTTGTCGGAGTTGACCATCGCCAGGCCCGGGCCCGAGTCGTAGACCGACTGGATATCAGCTTCGATCTCTTCGCGCTTATCGGAGGGCAACTCATCGAGCTTGCCGACGAGATCGCCAAATCCGTTTCGCACGTCCACGCTGAGCTCTTTGATGGTCCCTTCGTGTTTTTCAAAGAGGTCTTTGAAATAGGACTCTACGGCGTGGCCGAAGATGATGGGGTCGGAGACCTTCATCATTGTGGCCTTCATATGAAGGGAGAAGAGAATGCCTTTTTCGCGGGCGTCTTCCACCTGCTCATCGAGAAACTCGACCAGGGCTTTCTTGCTCATCACAGAAGCGTCGATGACCTCTCCGGGCAGAAGGTCGAGGCCTTCCTTGAGGGCCGTCACATTGTCGTCCGAACCGACATATTCGATGCGGACGGTGGTGGCATCGGGGATGGTCAGAGATGTCTCATTGGAGCAGAAGTCACCCTCTCCCATGGTGGCCACGTGGGACTTGGAGTCTGAGGACCACTTGCCCATTCGATGGGGGTTCTGGCGAGCGTATTCTTTGACCGCTTTCGGGGCCCGTCGGTCGGAGTTGCCCTCGCGAAGCACGGGGTTGACGGCGCTTCCTTTGACCTTGTCGTAGCGAGCGCGGGCCTCTTTTTGAGCGTCCGTCGTCGGCTCGTCGGGATAATCGGGGATGTCGTATCCGTGCTCCTGCAATTCAGCGATGGCCGCTTTGAGCTGCGGAATCGAGGCGCTGATATTGGGGAGTTTGATGACGTTGGCTTCCGGAGTCTTCACCAGGCGCCCGAGCTCGGCGAGGTCGTCGGAGACGCGCTGCTCGTCGGTGAGTTTTTCGGGGAACACAGCCAGGATTCGGCCGGCCAGCGAGATGTCGCGGGTCTCCACTTCGATGCCCGCCGGGGCCGTAAAGGCTTTGACGATGGGTAGAAAGGAACGGGTGGCCAGGGCCGGGGCTTCGTCAGTTTTGGTATACAGAATTTTTGGCGTCTTGCTCATATTATTTCCTTATTCGAATCACGGTTGGACTGCTTTGTGGACCCGTTTTGGCTTAGACGGGCCTCATTCGTCAACCTGTGAGGTGTCGAAAATGAATCGGGATCCCCTTGTGCATGTATAAAAGAAACGAGTGGGGAAGGGATTTATTCGCTCTCAGAATTGTTCACCAACGCAGAAATTTGGGATCGATGGTGACTTGCCGGCGTCAATGCGCTTATATTCACGCCGAACATTTTAGAAGCTATCCATTATCTGACTCGGTACGGCCACATGAAATCCATCAATTTCAAAAAATACGCTCTTTTCTTCTTCCTCGTGGCGGTCCTCGTGGGGATCGATCAGTGGACGAAGCAGATCTCCGAAGAGCGCCTGGCCACCCAACGTCCGGGAGCGTTTTCCCATACGATGCTGCTGGAAGTGGACGCGGCCAATGCCGGCAAGACCGTAGAAGAATTTCTCCGAGAGGAGCTGCGGTTTAACTCCGATGAGGAGATCACTCAGATCGCCGAGCGATATGCGGTGACGCCTTCCGGAGAGCGACTGCGTCCCCATACCGAACTCGCCGCCGGCGATGAAGTCGAGATTCTTCGGCGCGAAATTGTGGTGATCGATGGATACTGGGATTTTCAATATACCCGAAACCCGGGCGCAGCGTTTGGTATCCTGGCCGACGCTGATGAATCCTTTCGGGAGCCCTTTTTTCGAGTCGTCAGCGTGGTGGCGCTGCTCTTGATTCTGGTGCTCCTGCAGCAGACGAAGATGGGCCAGCGAATCCTCTTCTCTGGGCTGACTTTTGTGGCGGCAGGGGCGGTGGGTAATTTCGTCGACCGCATCCGGTTTGGATACGTCATCGACTTTGTAGTCTGGAAATATACCGACGAGTACCGCTGGCCCACGTTCAACGTCGCTGATGTGTTGATCTGCATCGGCTTTGCGCTGATCGTCATCGAGATGATTCGAGACGGCCTGCGGGAGCGGGCGGAGAAAAAGCTCGCCAGCGAAGCCGGCGGGTCCGAATAACCAGCGAGTCTCAGTGATTAGATCTGCAAGCAGACCGCCAGAAATGTCGCCGCAGCATCCGTGGGGCTGACCGTCTCGCAGAGGGTCTGACAGGTATCGCTGGTGGGGTTTTGCGCGCAGCACGTATTGACCGTCTCAATGAAGGGGAGGGCGCCTTTGATGCCCGGGCCACAGGCGCCGGCATTGGAGGTCAGGCACTCAAGTACTGCCTCTTCGCCGGGGTCGGCGGCGACGCTCTCCTCACATCGAGTGGTGCAGGAATCACAGGATGCCGGGGTGATCCCGAGGCTTTCGGTCAAAGCTGTAAGGGGGGGCCCCAGGGTTCCGTGCTCCAGGAAACATCCCCCGAAGTGATCGCAGACGGCTTCGCAGAGAGGTTGGTCGGCGCTCTCGCATTCGGGCGCAGTGTCCGGCGGGGCGGGAAACTCGGCTGCCCCGTGACTGCAGGTCGCCAGATTGTTGATGTCGGGCGGCTCCGAGGCGTCGTCCTGGTCGGTGAGCACATCGATCATCCAGTCATTTAACCCCGAGAGCCAGGCGTGGCCGCGGTTGTGGCCCTCGCAGTGGTATTGCTCGACTCCGGTGGCCGTCTCGTAGAATTGGGACGCCAGAGCCGACTGCTCGGCGAAGTGAAAGTTCTGAATGGTCGTGCCGTCGCCGGTGGAACCCTCGTAGACGTCGTTGTCTCCGCCCCAGGTGACGATGACCTTCAACTCCGCGGTGGGCTGGGTGCCCGGTGCCGAGCCGGTGAATTCAAAGATGCTGGAGCCCGGGATCCCGCCTGCCAGTACATTGGAGCGTTGGCGAAGCAGCGTATTGGTCATGATGCCCCCGGCGGAGTGGCCTCCCGCAAAGATCTGAGACTCGTCTACGTCAAAGTGAGCCCTGAGACAGTCCAGAAGATTGTCGAAATAGATCAGATCCAGATTCGGGGCCGTTTGATTGGGAAGCCGCATGGCGTCCCAGACCGGCCAGATCGTGCCGTGCCCGACGGCATCGGGAGCGACCACAATCAATCCGCGATTCGTAAAATCCGAAAGGTTCGCCCGCTGCGCAAAGCTGGCGCCCCGTTCGCCGGTTCCGTGCAACGCGACCATCAGGGGGAAGCCGTCATCCGGGGCGTCGCCCTCGGGTAGGAGCAGGTGAAAGGAGCGAGTCTCCCCGTCGGAGTCAAAGCCGGTGTGGGCTCCGCTGGCAAGTGAATCGTGAAATCCATCGGGGCAGGCTTCGGTGACGTCGCCTTGAGACGGGCCATCTCCATCACCATCTCCGTCGGCTTCCTCTTCCTGCCCGCCGTCATCGTCCAGGGGCCGCGGCTCGGCAGCAGGGCCGGAGCTGCAGGCAGCGCAGGAGATAAGGAGTGCTGAAAAAAGCACCACCGATAGGGAAAGAGATTGGCCAGTCATAACTATGCCTGTTGTCCGAGTGTAGTGTCGTCTGAGGGGTACGAGGTAAACAGGCTCGGCGGCGGAGGTCAAGGTTGAGAGATCGAAGTCGTATGATGCTTGTGGTTTTGCTATATACGAGGTCCGGTGAATTGGATTGATGTAGGTGAAATGGAAATAAGGTGAGATTTTATGAAGCGAACACCGTTTGTACCGGTAATTTTGTCAGTATTCTTAGTGTGCGTCACAGGCTGTTCGGAGCTCGACGATGTCGATGATCCCGACGCCGGCGACAGCGACGTTCACGAGTACTTCGACGCCGACGAGTCGGATACAGATATCGATGCGGACGCCGACTCGGACTCCGACGCCGATGTTCCCGACGCCGATCCCACGGGTTGTCCGGCGCCGCCGGCTGTGACGCTCGGTGATACGCCCACCGCTGAGGAGTGGAAGGTCGACGCCTCCCGCTGCGGGCAGCCCTCGTTCTCGGTATTCGAGGACCAGAGCCTGGGAGATATCGTGGAGTACGGCCAGCAGTCCAATCTGGCGGCCAGTCAACTCCAGGCACTGGCAGAGGCTGAGGGGCTGGTTCCTCCCCGAGAATTTCAATACGACACCCGCACTCGAATCTTCACCTATTTGACCCAGGACCGCGGTGAGTTTATCGAGGCCAGCGCCTTGATCGCCCATCCGGTCACCGATGATCCCGACTTCGAGCCGGGAGCGCCGATTCTCTTCCTTCACGGGACCACCGGCTTTACCGACGAATGTGCCCCTTCGGCGATGCTCGAAGTTCGACTCCTGGCGGCGGTGATCGCGTCGATGGGCTATACGGTGATCGCCCCCGACTTCATTGGCCTCAAATCCATGGGCGATCCCACCGGGTTTTTGCACCCTTATCTTGTGGGTCAGCCCACGGTGATCTCGTCACTGGACGCGCTTCGGGCGTTTTATAAATTGCCCTCCGAGGAGCGCGGGGGCTATTGCTATCCTCATGACTACGTCTCGCTCGGGGGCTCCCAGGGCGGTCACGCTGCCCTCTGGCTCGATCGCCTGGCCACGACCTATGCCCCGGAGTATGAGCATCTGGGATCGGTAGCCACGGTTCCCCCTGCAGATCTGGTGGGCCAGGCGACTCAGAATGCGCTGGTTTCGGCGACCAGCGCGACCCGAAATACGATCGCTTTCCTCGGCGCCGCGTCCTCCTGGTACGGCCTCGAAGACCGCCTGGACGAGGTCTTCTTGGAGCCCTTTGATACGTCGGTCCCTCAGATTCTTGGCGAGGGCTGCTCCTTTGGCGGGATCACCAGTCAATACGATGAGTTGGAAGATCTTTTCACCCCTGAATTGCTCGATTCGGTGGCCGATGGCGACGGAATCCCAGAGCCCTGGAATTGCATGGTCGGCCACAACGGTCTGGTGACCACCGATGTCGACCGCCACGGGCCCTTTGTCGACTCCTATTCGATCCATTTCATTACCGGGGAGGACGACGATCTGGTGGATACGTCCATTGAGCGGGAGAGTTTCTTGACCCTCTGCGATCAGGGTTTGCCGCTTTCTTATCTGGAATGCGCCGGCGGACCCCACGGTGCGACCACGGCCTGGGCGCTGCCGGAGATCATGGACTTTGTCGACGACCGACGGGCTCGGGTGATTCCCGACGCCGCTTCCCAATGTGAGTTGAGCGAACCCGTGGTCTGCGAGGCGACGCCTCCCGATTGAGGAGGCGTCAGTCCGAGTGGCTGCCACGGAGGTCGACCAAAGTCAGAGGGGCTATCATAGCCTCTTTGACACCGCTGACTGAGACAGGTTGGCATAGCGATGCCATTTTTTTCTAGGTCGACCAAAGTCAGAGGGGCTATCGTAGCCACTTATTTTTAGGTCGACCAAAGTCAGAGGGGCTATCGTAGCCACTTTATTTTAGGTCGACCAAAGTCAGAGGGGCTATCGTAGCCACTTTGACATCACTAAGTGAGACAGGTTGTCACAGGCGATGGCATTTTTCTGGAGGTCGACCAGAGTCAGAGACCCTATGGGTGCCACTTTGATGGCGGTGAGTGATCTCCGTCGGCCAACTAACCCTGCCCCTTTTTTGCGTTTTGCGGATTCTATTATGAACCGAACTACCTACCGGATTTTTCTGCTCTCTCTACTTTTCGTTGGTGTCTTTGTTTATGTGGGGTGTCAGAACCGCGGTGCCGAACGCGGGGAAGAGCGCGTCGAGGCATCGGTGGAATGGCCGCCTCCATGGGAAGAAGACAACGAGAATTGGAGTTCGGAGCCCATCGTCAATTGCCTTGAATTTCTCGATATCGAGCCTGGACTATTTGAGGGCGAGGTAGCAGAGACCTTTGGTTATTATTCACAAACCCTGGTCCAAGAATTTTCCACCCACTCCATTGAGATACAAGAGGAAGAGGTCGAGAAGCGGTTTCATAAGATTCAGAGCCGCTTTCCTGCCGAAGGGGAGTTTAACTCTTTCTTGAGCACCATCGGGGCCAGTCCGACAGAACTTCGGTTTGCGATTTGTCGGGATCTGCGGATGGAACGTTATCTTGTGCGCCGAGGGGAAATGGACCGCGAACCATTTGGTTTCCTACATCAGGAGCTTATTTGGCAGTTGGACAATCGCGATGAAGGCCCGCAGCGACAGTGGTTACGCCATGGCTACGATGCCGGGTATGAGAACCTACTGCTCGCGACGGCGACGAGCCGACGGTGGGCGCTCCTGGGCGAAGGGTCGATTCCAGTGGAGATGGACCATCTCCATCTCGTCGCAAGAGCAGGATCCCAACCCTTGATGGTCCATTCTACCGTGTCGGCGATCACGATCCTCGCTCCCGATTGGGTTTTTATCGAGGAGCATCCCAAGGGGCCGATACGCCATGAATTCTCGTTTGAGAGTCACTCTCATACTGATAGTGAAAAACACCATCTCGCTCAGCATGAAGCCGTTGGAGGATGGAAAAGGGAGCTGTCCACATTAGCCTATATCAA
>SKNI01000315.1 GCA_007120615.1 Myxococcales bacterium
ATCGGAGTTATTCTCTACGCTCGTTCCAAGAGGCGATCTCGCGAGGCCAGGAAATGATCCAGATCCTCGTCGACCGATACGAAATCAACCAAGAGTTGTCTCGCGGTGCCCAGGGCCAGACCTTCGCCGTCGTCGACCTCCAATCCAACCGGCCCGTTGCTATCAAAGAGCTGCTCCTGGCAAACGCCGCCGACTGGAAGGCCATCGAACTCTTCGAGCGCGAGGCCCACGCCCTTCGCTCCCTCGATCACCCCGCCATTCCCAGCTATGTCGACGCCTTTCACTGTGAGGGAGACAAAGGAGAGCGCTACTTTCTGATCCAGGAGCTCATCGAGGGCGAAGATCTCAAGACCCGAATCGACGACGGACGCCTCTTCACCGAGCAAGAGGCCTACTCCTTTTTGCAGGAACTCCTCCAGATCCTCTGTTACCTTCAGGACCTCAGTCCTCCTGTGATTCACCGCGACATCAAGCCCTCTAATATCATCGCTCGTCCCGACGGAAGCTTCGCCCTGGTCGACTTCGGCGGAGTCCAGATGACCGTCGCACAGACCATCGGCGGCTCTACCATGGTCGGCACCACCGGATATATGGCGCCGGAACACCTCCTGGGTCGCGCCGTCCCCGCAAGCGACCTCTATTCACTGGCCGCGACAACCGTTCACCTACTCACCGGCCGCGCTCCCCACGAATTGTCGACCCAACGAATGCGTCTTCAATTTCGTCACCTCCAACCCATCTCCCCCGGGTTCGCTTTCTTCCTCGAACGCATGCTCGCCCCCACCGCCGAAATCCGCTTTCAGAGCGCTCGACAGGCAGCCGAGGTCCTCGCTTCTTCGCCGACTCCCCAGGGCTTAACCCGGGCCGGATTGGCCGGCGCTGGCATGAAGCGCGCCGGTCTGACCGACGAGCAACTCCTTACGGTTCCGACAATCCGAGATAGAATCGCCAACCCCCAATTCGCCGCCGTCGTCATCGGGCTGGGAACCTTCGCCACAGTCCTCGGAACCCTCTTGCACCTTTTCACCGAATGGATACGAGCCGATACCTATTTTGCGATCCTCGTCGGCATTCCCGTAACGATCACCGTGATCGGCCTTCTATGGTTTCTGTGGGCCTATGAGCGCTGACTACCCGGCCTGATTCTCTTCACGCGTAGAAGGGTCATCGGTGCCGAAGCACTTCTGGCACGCTTTCTCCACCGCCTCATGGACCCGGTAGGTGAAGTGATTCTCGCCCAGGTCCTGGAAGAATTTGGAGGCTCGCATCACGTCCAGCACGGGCCCCTTGGTCTTGGCGAAGTAGAACTCGATTCCCCTCTCCTGGTAGCCCTCGAGGATCTTATGCAATGCCAACTCCGCCGATGAATCCAACTGGTTGATGCTGGACGCGTCGATGATCACCGCCTGAAGCGGTTCATCCATCTCTTTTTCCAGCCGAACCAGGGTGTCCTTGAGAAAGGAGACGTTGCCAAAGAAGAACTGGCTGTCAATGCGCACCAGCAGCAAACCGGGAATGGTTTTGGCCTCCGGGTGTCGCTCCAGGTTTCGATAGCTGGTGGTGCCGGGTAGCCGGCCCAGGACCGCGGTGTGCGGACGAGTCGCCCGGATGATGAACCACAGAAGCGAGGCGCCGATGCCGATGGCCAGCCCCTCCTCGATGCCGATCAGCAATGTGGAGCTGAAGGTCAGCACCAGAATCACCAGCCCGTCCCGTTTGACCTGCCACAGATGCTTGACCGCCTCCAGGTCGATGAGTCCGATGATGGCGGTCATGATGATCGCCGCCAGCACCGTCCGGGGTAGGAAGTAAAATAGATCGGTCAGAAATAGCAGCGTCAACACCACCGCCACGGCGGTGATCACGGCGGCCAGATTGGACCTCGACCCGGCCTTGTCGTTGACCGCCGAACGGGAGAAACCGCCGGTGACCGGATACCCCCCGAATAAGCCGGCACCAATATTGGCTGCCCCCAGCCCCATCAGCTCTCGATTCGCCTCCAACTCGTCTTCCTCTCCGTGGCCTTCGGCGATCTTTTTGGCCACCGCAAAGGACTCCATAAAGCCCACCAGGGCGATCACCACCGCCGCCGGAAGCAAGGTCTCCAGGACCTCCCAGGTGATCGGTACCAGGGTCAGCCCCGGCAGCCCCGTGGGCACATCTCCCACCACCGCTATCCCCCGGGCGTCCAGCCCCAGCGCCCACACCACCGCCGTGGACGCCACCACGATAAAAAACATCCCCGGAAACGACGGTTTCCACACCCGCAGCGCCAGCAAAAATAGCAGGCTCCCAACCCCCACCACTGCGGTCAGGACATGAAACCCGGGCCCCACCAGGGAGTCGAACTGGCTAAATGCGATGATCAGCGCCGCCGCCGAGGTAAAACCGCTGAGCACCGGGTGGGATAAAAAGTTGGTGACGATCCCCAGCCGGGCCACCCCCATCACAAATTGGATGACTCCCACCATCAGCGCCAGAATCAAGGCATACGTCAGATAGGCGTCGGTGCCGGTCTCGGCGATCGCTCCCACGCTGGCGGCGACCATCAAAGAGAGCACCGCCACCGGGCCCACCGCAAGCTGCCGGGAGCTTCCGAAGAGCGCGTAGCCTACCAGGGGAACCGTCGACGCATAGAGACCCACGATTGGCGGCAGACCCGCCAACATGGCGTAGGCCATCCCCTGCGGAATAAGCATCACCGCCGTGGTCAGCCCGGCGGTCACGTCGGAGCGCAGGTCGCCGCCCTTATAAGAGCGCAACTGGCCAATCAACGGGAAAAACCTGGTCAATACACTCATAGCGGCTCCGGGGCTGGGCGTGATCCGCTGTAGATGACGGATCGATCACGCCGGCTACCGATCGGTCATCGGGTCATGGCGTCTCGGTGGTGATAGTTGGAATCGGGTAGAAAAGGTGTGCACGCCGCCGCCGACTTCAGCAGGCGGCGGCGTGCGTATACAAGGAGTGTTCGGTGACGCTTACCGCATCAGACTGCGATCATACCTCCTTTTTGGAGAAGTACCAGTCGGTGACCTCATACTCCGGGTTATTGGCCCGCTCTTCGGCCTCTGCGGTGGTCGCTGGCGGCGGAACAATTACCTTGTCTCCGGGCTGCCAATCCGCCGGGGTGGCCACTCCATGCTCGTCGGAGGTCTGCAGGGCGTCGACCAGTCGGACGAACTCGTCCATCTTCCGGCCGATCTCCAGCGGGTAGTACACCATCGCCCGCAGCCG
>SKNI01000236.1 GCA_007120615.1 Myxococcales bacterium
AGAAACTACCCGTTTGGTGAAATTATGACGGAGCGCGGACGGGGACGTCCCCGTCCGCGCTCCGTCATAATTTCACCAAACGGGTAGTTTCTCTTGAAAAACGTGGCCTCCTCTGCTTTGGTACGACTCACCAAATCGCATCGCCAACCTGAATTGAGGTCTCTTGTCATGAACATCTATCGAAGTATATCGCTGTCGACTCTTGCCCTCTGCCTTGTAGGCCTTCTGGTTGGCTGTGGTTCCGACGATCCTGCTGATCCAAACCAGGACGAAAATCGAGTGACCCAGGGCGATGGAGATCCCGACGGCGATGCCCAGGGCGATACCGAACCCGACCCCGATGGCGACGGTGAACCCGATCCCGACGGTGATGCCGAACCCGATCCCGATGGCGATTCCGACCCCGACCCCGACGGTGATACCGAACCCGATCCCGACAATGACGCCGACCCGGACCCCGATTACGAGGTCGTCCCGGTCACCGACGACTGCGCCGATGTGGTGGAAGCCAACGCCCAATTTCAGCTTTCCGACCATAGAGGCGCCTATTATGGACGGGCCGTGGTGGCCGGCGAGGCGATCTGGGTTGCCTATATCGCCGGCCTTGAGATCGATGGAGACAACGAAGAAAAAGCCTTCCTCGCCCGCTACTCCTGTGATGGCGAGCCACTTGGAGAGCCTCGCCAGATCGGTACAAATCTACCCGTCAGGAATGTGCATATGGCGATCGCCGCCGATGACGAAACGGTCTACACCGTCTGGGTCAGAGACGACACCGGAAGCCAACAACTCGTCGGGCGCACCTTCGATGTCGACGGCAACTCACTTCAGAATCAGCCCTTCGTCATCGAAGCCGAACTCAAGACCGGCGAAGTAATAGGAACCATCTGGAAGCCCGATCTGGCGGTGACCAACGATGGAAACGCCGTCCTCGTCGTTGAAGGTCTTACCATTGTCGAGCCCCGAGTGATCATGCAGCGCTTCGATCGAAACGGCGACCTGGTCCTCAACGGGCTTTTGGTCCACGACTCCGATATTCACGGCGGACAACACGATCCGGCGGTCACGGTGATGGCCGACGGCACGATTCAATACGCCTACCTCGGCGGTGAACTCCACGAGGGGCGCGTCTATCACGGTACGATCAGCGCCGATGGTGACGATGCCGAAACACCACCGGTAGCCGCCCAGGCTCAACAATCGGTGAGCCAATCGGTTCGATTCTCCAAAAATCTGGCCGGCGGCTTCACCTGGATGGCTTATCCTCTGGGCGACCAGGCTCAAAATAGTGTCGTCGTCCGAGACACCGAGGTCCTCGGCCCCACCCAGGTAAATTCCACGGTCCTCCCCGAGCGGACCAGCGGCTTTATCGATGTCGCCGCAAGCCCCACCGGTGGCGCCCTGGCCTGGATGAGCTATACCGGCACTCCCTCCACTGGCCGAATCCACTTTAAGAAATTCAACACCGACGCCGAGGGCACATTCACCGACTCCGGCACCACCATCAACCAGCACACCGAAGACGACGCCGCCTGGCCTTATGGACCGGAAATTCTGTGGCTCACCGACGACTTCTACGTGGCCATCTGGAGCGAGCGAGACGGTGACTTCTCGATTCACGGCCGGATTCTGGATCTACAGTGAAATTGCCTGACGACATGCAATATTTCATGCTCAATAAGCCGCCGGGCTGCATCTCGGCGCGCGTTGATTTTCGAGACCGCCCGACCATCTACGACCACGTACCGGGCCACTTTCCACACCTTCCCCACGTGGGCCGACTGGACTTCAACACCGAAGGACTCCTCCTCTTCACCGATGACGGTCGCCTCCAACAGGGCCTGCTCAACAAAAAATACGCCGGCAACGCCGACCCCGAAGACTGCAAGCCCATCGAGAAGGTCTATCACGTCAAGATCAAGGATAAGATCGAACCCGACGACCCCATCTTCGAGCGCCTCGAGGAGCCCCTGGAGTTTAAGCCAGGTCGATTCACCGTGCCCGCCCGGGCCGAATACGTAGCTCCCCGCTCGAGCTGCACCTGGATCTCGCTCACCATCTGTGAGGGTCGAAATCGCCAGATTCGAAAACTCTGCAAGCGCGAGGGACTCCAGATCCGAAAGCTGCGCCGCGTGCGATTGGGGCCCCTGGAGCTCGGTGACTTGAAACTTAGATGGTGTCGGATGCTCACGGAAGAAGAGGTCCGAGCGCTCTATGAGGTGGCCCTGCCGGAGGGGTAGTATTGGTATTGACCGTCGTCTCGGCTCGTGACGACCCCTCAGTCGCCTGAAAAACGGCGACAGCTCCCCTTCGCCTCTACTACGGCGAGGGGGAGCCAGGCCGCGGGCTTTCCGGAGCGTGGCGGGTTTTCGAGAACCGTCCACCTCCCAGCCCGCCCGACCCGAGAACCGACCACTTTCCAACAGGCCAGCAGCCTGCCTCCCTTTCGCGACCGCGAAGGGGAGGTGGCCGAGCGATAGCGAGGTCGGAGGGGTCGTCGCGAACCAGCAGAACCTCGCGTTCAAACCCCATCAAGGAGCCCGCACACTCAAACTGAACACGTGCACCTGACCGTCGTAAATCCCCGCAAAATCACTGGCCGAGTTGGTCCGCGAGAGGGTGATATAATTATAGGCCACGTCCACCTGAACGCCGGGCTCGGTCCGGTAGCCTGCGCCCAGACTGATCATATAGCGGTCCGTGTCGGGCTGGGCCGGCGTCAGCGTCTCCGACGGGGCCGGCGACGGATCGATGGCAAAACCGGAGCGAATGGCGAGTCCGTCGAAGGGGGAGATATATTCGACGCCCAGGCGCATAGAGATGGTATTGTCCCAATTTCGGGCCTCTTGCATGTCGGGGACGTCGCTGGAATCAAATTGCACCTCGAAGGTATCGAAGACGCTCCACCGATTGTACTCGAGGTCTACGGAGATAAACCCCGTGGCTGCAAGCTCATAAGCCAGCCCCAGGGCGATTCGATCCGGCAATATGATGGTCGTTCGACCCGTCGTGTCATGGGCGCTGCCCGACATCTCCGGTGGGACGTCCTCAAAGATGGCGAGTCCGGCAAAGTTCAGGGTCATCGCACTTCGCCAACTCAAACCAACGGTGAGTAAATCCAGGGGCTGAGCCCACACGCCGAATTGTCCTCCGAATCCCGGCGTGGCGGCCTCCAACGAGACGCGAGCCTCCTCTTCGGGGCGCGCAAAATCAAGGCGCTGTGCAA
>SKNI01000149.1 GCA_007120615.1 Myxococcales bacterium
CGTGGAGCGAGCGGTTCGCGCCGGTCGGGGCTGTTTGTCTCCGCGAAATAATCGAGAGCGGGCGCTGGACGAAGACCGGCTGCGAGCGCGGGCCGTGGTATTGGGCGACGTTCGGGTCGTCGACGGAATGCCTCATGTGGTCTTTCGGGTCCATCGGCCCTGGGCGAGGTCGATCGCGACCTGTTTTTCGGAATCCCTGATCGATCTGGAGGTGTCGGAAGAGCAGGTCGCCAGGAGTTGCCGGGCGACCTTACATAATTTTGGAGTGGCCTATTCTGACTTGCCCGTCTTTATCTTTGTCGACGGGGAGTAGGGGTCCTATTTTTTCTTCTTGTCTTTGTTTTTGTCGCTGTCTTTGGCGAGTAGATCCTCTTCCGAGGAGCGCTGGCGCTCTTCTTCGACCTGGCGTTCGATATAGTTATCGACGGCAATATCGAGGATTTCCTCTTCTGGAATGGCCAACTCGGCGGCGGCTTTGGCGAGTCGTTGTTCCGGTTTGTGCACCGGGAGTGCTTCGGTCATCTCGATAATATAGATCGGCGAGGGCATGTCGATGTCGGCCTCGTCGAAGGCCTCTTTGACCCTTCGGATGGCCTCGCTCTTGACCTTTCCGAAACTGGCTTCCTCTTGATTGACCCAGCCGGCGAACCAGAGGGTCACGCTGGAATCGGCCAGTTCATTGACCCGGGCGATGGGTCTGGGATCGTCGATGACGCCGTCCATCTCTTTGAGGGTAGTGATGCCGAGTGCCATGGCCTGGGCGAGATCCTCCTCGTTGCCTACTCCGATCTTGAAATCGAAGCGTCGCTTCGGGTTGCGGGTGACGTTGACGATATTGCTCTTGAAAACGGTGGCGTTGGAGATCCGAACGTGGGTGCCTTCGGAGGTCATCAGGATGGTTTCTCGCATGGTCAGGCGGATGACCCGACCGGAGAACCCTTCCAATTCGACAAAGTCGTTGGCTTCAAAGGGGCGGCGCCAGCTCAACAGGATACTGGCCAGGTAATTCTCGGCGATATCGCGAAAGGCAAAACCAAGGGCCAGTCCGACGACACCGGCGGTACCGAGGACCGCTCCGACGACGGTGGTGGCGTCCAGCAGGTCCAGGGCGATGAGAAGTCCCCCGATGACGATGATGATGCGTAAAAATTGCTTGAGCAGTCCGCGGGCGAGCACATTGTCGGTCATCTTCTTAAACGGCCAGTTCCATACAACCAGGAGCCGGGAGAGCTGCCAGAACAAAAAGATGATGAAGAGAGCGAGCAAAAAGATGGGGATTCGGCGTACGAAGTCGACGACAAAGCTCTGGATTCGGTCCCAGGTGGGAGAGACCCGGTCGGCGACGTCGGTGGCTTCGGTGATCTGATTGTCGACGTAGACCACTCCCGGCATTGAACGGGCGAGTTCGCCAGCCTGCAGTCGGGCCTCGCTGCTGGCGGATTTACCTTGGAGTCGAACCACCCCGTCGATGACTTCGACCTCTACTCTCTCCAGGGCTCGAATCTGGGAAAAGATGCCGGTAAGGCGCTTGAGGGTAGCTTCATCTTCGGGCAGGGCGTCCGCTACTTCGGTAGGCGCCTCGGCAACCTCTTCTTGCACTTCGGGTTCGTGTACGACGATGGCATTTCGAACGTAGATGACGCCGTCAAAACGTCTGGCGATCTCTTCGGCGATCTCACGGTCGGAAACCTCGGAGGTTTCGCCGGAGAGTCGAACCACTCCGGCTCGGACATCGACGGTGAAGTTCTGGAGGTCTTCGATGGCCCGAAAGGTGGTGGCGATCCGAGTCTGCAGAGCTTGGTCGGCTTCGGAGGGTTCCGGTAGCTCTATGGCCAGCTCTGCGGCGGCCAATTCTTCGGTTTCGCCAGAGGTCTCGGTGGGGAGTGTACCGTCATCGGCCGCGACTGAGAGGGAGACGAGGCTGAAGAGTAGTGCGACTAGAGTAGCGAACGCCAGATGATGTCGATTCGAGAGGATACTGCGGTCCATCGAAGGACTCCGGGAAAGGCCATGTCTACTGCTCAGACAGGACGCTAGCCTAGATCGGTGGATTCCTCCAGTTCCACCTCTGATAGCCGCCTGAACAAGGAGCGCGGACGTCCCCGTCCGCTTAAAAAAAAGCGCTCTTATTTGATGCGGACGAGGAGGACGTCCGCGCTCCTATTCGGTGGAAGGAGAATGCTCCGAGATTCGACCGTCGAGCATGCGAATGATGCGCTCGCAGCGGTTGGCGAGGCGCTCCTCGTGGGTGACGATCATAAAGGCCGTGCCGGTCTCATCGTTGATCCGTTGAAGGAGTTCAAAGACGATGTCGGCGTTTTTGGTGTCCAGATTTCCCGTGGGCTCGTCAGCGAGCACAAGCTCCGGTTTGTTGGCAAGGGCGCGAGCTACGGCGACCCGTTGTTGCTGTCCACCGGAGAGATTTCGAACATTTTTGTGCATATGGTCGGCGAGTCCGACGTTGTCGAGGAGATCCTCGGCGCGGGAGCGGATCGACTTGGAGAACGACCCACGTCGCACGCCGGCGGGCATCATCACGTTTTCCAAGGCGGAGAAAGCGGTGAGCAGGTGGTGGGCTTGAAAGATGAATCCAAGGGTCTGGCCGCGGAGTTTTGTGATGTCACTGTCTTCGAGTTCGACAGTGGGGTTTCCCTGAATAAGGAGTTCTCCGGAAGTGGGTTGATCGAGGAGTCCCATGATATTGAGAAGGGTGCTCTTTCCGGATCCGGAGGGACCGATCATGGCGGTGAACTCGCCGGATTCGATGGTAAGATCGATTCCCTTGAGGACGTTAACGATGACCCCGTTTCCGAAGTCCCGGGTGATCGCTTTGAGTTCCAGGATGGGTTCAGGCATTTTTGATGGCTTCCGCAGGGTCAAGGCGGGCAGCCCGTCGGGCGGGGGCGACGGCGGCCAGAAGTCCGGTGAATGTGGCGAGTAAGCAGGCACCGATAAAGATTTCCACGGAGGGTTCGATGGGAAAGATGATCTCTCCTTCTGGATCTCGAAATAGGCGATTGAAGCCCATAGCCAGACCCGTTCCGAGGATGGTGCCGAAGATCGATCCGATCAGTCCCACGGCGGCGCCCTGAATCAAGAAGACCCGCAGTACGGTGCGCATGCTGGCGCCCATGGCCCGAAGGACTCCAACTTGTCCGCGCTTTTGAACCACGGTGACGATGAGTACGCTGGCGATGCCGAGGGCGACGGAGAGAGCTACGAAGAAGGCGATCAAGAATGTGGACGCGCTCTGGGTGCGAAGGGCGAGCAGGAGGTCGGCGTTGACCTCCTGCCAACTGGAGACCTCCATCTCGGTCCGTCCGCTGAGCCGGGCGCTTACCTGATCGGCGTCAAAGAGGTCGATGACGTTGACGTCGATTCGATTGATATTTGCGCCCATGTCCAACATGGTTTGAGCGTCGCGAATCCCCAAAAAGATCCAGGTTTGATTGGGGGTTCCGAACCCAAGATCAAAGACGCCTCGAACTAGAAATGATCGGCTGACTCCGAGAGTATCGAGGATCCGAAAGCGGTCACCGACATCGACGTCCAATTCCTGGGCCAATTCGTAGCCGATGACGGCGCCATTATTGCCGACCGCAAACTCACCGCGAAGCAGTCGTCCTTCAATATCAATGATCTGCTGGTAGCGTGGTGGGTCGACTCCAAAGAGTTGGACGGGGTTGGTGACCGGTCCGCGAGGAGCCACGGAGGAGCCGGTAACCACGGGAGAGACGTTGGTGACGTCGGGGTCAGCGGTGATGTCATCGATGAGTTGTTCCCAGCGATCGATGTCTTCCACCCGTTGGGGGCGGGGCTCGACGCGAGAGAATACCACTTCATTTGGTTGGGGTTGGTAGATGGGAGATGACTCCTCCTGAGTGGGTGGTTCTACAAAGATGTCGGCCTGATTGCCCAGAGTCTGATCGATGATCGAACTCTGAAGACCCATGATCAGTGAAGTGAGAAATACAATGACCGCCACCCCAACCGCCGCACCACCGAAGATAAAGAGGGACTGGGCTTTTCCCTCTTTCAAGAAGCGGTAGGCGATAAAGAACTCGATCGACTTCATTGGCGGTCCTCGTCTTCGATGGGTAGATAGAGGTCGCCTCGACGAACGCGCTGGTCGGGTTGGAGTTCGGGATCGATGAGCACTTCCTCAAAGGACTCAAGGCCGGAGGTGATCTCGGCGAATCGATTGTCGGTAAGGCCAACGTCGACGTCGACGCGCCGAGCGCGACCGTCTTCGTATCGCAGCACCCATGGTTGGTCGGCGATGTCGCGAAGGGCGGCGCGTGGGACCACCAGGGCGTCATCCTTTCGGTCCAATTCGATCTCGGCGGTAGCGGTCATGTCGATGCGAATAAACTCGGGGGCGTCATCGATACGCAATTCCACAGTGATCGTTCCCCGTTCGGGGTCGACGGAAGGATTGATCCGGTGAACTCGGGCGGAAAATTGGCGGTCGGGAAAGGCGTCGGTGACTACAAGAGCGGATTGTCCCACGGAGAGATGGGCGAGCTCCTGCTCGTCGGGGGAGATCTTAACGTGGAGCGGTCCGTCGATGGCGAGGCTGGCCAAAGTGGAGCCGGGCTGAACGGTGGTGCCCGGCTCCACATCTCGACTGAGGACTTCTCCGTCGGCGGGAGCGCGAATGGTGAAATCCTGGAGCTGAATCTGGGCCCGCTCGCGCTCGCTTTGTGCGCGCTGAACGGCGGCGGCAGCCTCGTCATAGGTGCTGCCACGAGCGGTGGTCTCCTCCACGGCGGTACGAGCTCGGTCAACGTCGCCCTCGGCTCGCTCCACGCGGCGGCGGGCCTCATCGACTTCAACCCTGGGGACGACTCCGGCATCGAAGAGACCCTGAGCGCGTTCAAAATCATCCACGGCGGCCTCCAGATTTAGCATCGCCTGGTTGAGATCTTCGACGGCCGACGGGGCTCCCTGATCGGTGACCGAACGAAGCCGTGCTCGGGCCTCTCGGACGGAAGCATCGGCCTGATTGAGTGCGGCCCGGGCCTCCTGGTCGTCTAATTCCAAAAGAATCTCCCCCTGGGATGCGATGTCGCCCTCCTCTACGTGTACGGCGGTGACCACTCCGGGGACGTCGGCGATAAGGAGAGTCCGGCTCTGGGGAATGACCTGGCCGGTGGCCACCAGAGTCTCCACCACTTCCCGCTCCTGGGCTGTGGCGACGGGTGCCGATGGCGGAATGAGCCAGATCACGGCGCCGATAATGATGGCGACAGCGACCACGATCAGGACGATGACGGTGCGTTTTTTCATGGAGGCATCTCATGGAAAACATTACGGTTCCCATTTGAATTTCGACGCCTGTGGGGCAAAGCCAAAGTAGTGTGTCCCGTTTTGAAATAACCTTTAAAAACAACTGGTTATTGTTTCCGTCGCGTCTATCTTGCACGTGAGCAACAACGACCTTTTACCCGACCCTTCGGGAGGCAATGAGAATGAGAACCATCCCCGTCAGTACCCGTGAATCGATCTGGGAATATCCCCGGATCCCCATCGTAGAGCCGGTGAATCGCCATATCGAGGTCATTCACAACAATAGCTGCATCTCCGATACCCGTCGGGCCTTGAGAGTCTGCGAAAACGGGCACGCTCCTTCTTATTATCTTCCTCCCGAAGACGTCCGCATGGAGTTATTGGAGCCCTCCGGATTCAAAACCTTCTGCGAGTGGAAAGGGGTTGCCAGCTATTTCGATCTGGTGGTGGGAAGCGAATATGTCCCCGACGCCGCCTGGGTCTATCAGGAGCCCTCTCGAGGATTTGAGGCGATTCGAGACTTCATCTCTTTTTATCCGGCCCGCGTCGACGCCTGCCTCCTCGATGGAGAGATCGCCAGTCCCGAGCCCCGCTCGTTTTACGGGGGGTGGATCACCTCCGATCTGGAAGGCCCCTTTCGCTAATTTGAGGCCAGTCTCACAGCGCGTCGGCCATGATCCGACGAAATACGACTCGGTGACCGAGCACGGTGAGGTAGAAATAATCGGGGGATAGAATCCGCCCGGTCACCTCGATGGAGGTGTCTTGGCCGACGGAGTCGCTCTGTACCGGGTCGAAGTCACCCTCGAGATTATGCTCGTCGATGGAACCCTCGAAGAAGCGCTCGTCTTCACCGACGCAGTCGTCGCCCTCGACTTTGCGCACCGTGAGCAGCCTCGGGGGATTGCTCACTGTGACCAGCTGAGGAATCTCTTCCTCATCGCAGAGAAAACCGTCCATCCACCAGGTTCCCGCCAGATTCTCGCCATCAAGCCCGATCTGCTGCGGGGTTTGAGAAGGCGCCGCCTGACGCAGAGTTAGATCTCGGCCACCATCAACGCTGATCAGCCGCAATCCGTGATCGGAGAACCGTTCCACCTGATAGGTGGAGCGGTCGTCGGTCTCTGAAATCGTCAGCAGATCTACCTGGTCGCCATCTTCGGAGGGGTTGGAATCCCAGAGCAGTCCACCCCGGTCCAGGCACTCATCGGAGCGAAGATACGTTCCCGTAAGGCCTTCGCCGCGATCTGCGAAACTCACAAGACGGGTGGTTAACTCTCCTTGACAACGCAGCCCCTGAAGAATCCACTCGCCATCGAGATCGGGAAATTGGTCGTCTTCGCCGCCGCATCCGAGGGCTCCGAAGGCCAGCGCTACGATTATCGCGGGTAAAAAGGGTTTCATTACTCTCCTGTGCGGGACCACTTCGGCGACGAGGATACTGGAGATAGCGAGAAAAGTCAGGAGGGGAGGAGGGGAAAGAGGTACAGAGAAAAGCAAGGGCCGTCGCCAAGACGCAGAGGACCGCCAAGACGCAGAGGAAGGGCAAGGGAAGGGAAAAAGTTGGGGGGGCTTTGACCTGGGGTTTATCAGCCGAAGATTGCAAGGATTTCAGGAGTACTGAGAAGTGTGGCCTGGAAGCTACGAATCCGTAGTCGAGTCGCAATAAGCCCAGACCCGCCCCTTTCCCTTGTTTTTCCTCTGCGTCTTGGCGGTTCTCTGCGTCTTGGCGACGGCCCTTGCCCTTGCCCTTGCCCTTGCCCTTGCTCTGGCTACTCGCCCTCCCCGAATTGAGCGACCAGTCGGTTTAAATTCTCAAAAAATTGGGCGGCGTGAAACCCGTCGACCAGACCGTGGTGAGTGGTGACCTGAACGGTGGTTTCAAAGCGCGGAGGCTGATTGTCGTTGGAGTGGTCGCCGATCTTACCCCAGGCAATACGAGGAAAGCAGTCGTCGGGATCGCCGGAGAAAGCATGGGTGATGGATTGAAAGTCCAGCCAGGGCATACTGGTGACGTAGATCAGTGGCAGGTGATGATCGTCGTCGAGGTTTAAGTCGGTGCGGCCTTTTGTGGATTCGGCGGCGTCTCGCACGTTCTGGCGAAAGGTGTCCAGATCCTCTTGAAACGGGCAGGTCGCATAATTAAAGAGCCCGTTGTCGCCCATAATGGTAAACGAAGCATCGCAGGCGTCGACCTCGAAGACCTGATCGCCGCGAAATCGCAGGCGAAAACCCTCGGTGGCGTTGGCCGTGCGCAAAATCGTGTGCATCATCGTGGCGAAGAGGCTTCGGTCCGTGGAGCGGGCATAGTGAACAAGAGGCGTCAAATCCACCCGGGCTGCCACGTCGTAAAATGGTTTTTCAAACGAGCGAAAGAACTCATAGTGGGGCCTGCGGGCCCAGGTAGAGAGGTCGATTTTTTTCATGGTTTTTGATTTCTTCTCGAGGAATTCTACCAGCAAGGAGCAGTAATGAAGTCAGATACTCGCGTGCGATTGGAGATCTTTGGCAGGGTTCAGGGGGTGTTTTTTCGTGCATCCACTCGCAAGCAGGCCACAAAATTAGGTCTCTTCGGGTGGGTTCGAAATCGCTCCGATGGCTCCGTGGAGGCAGTGGCCGAAGGTCCCAGGGAGAAGGTCGAAGCCCTGGTCGAGTGGGCCAAGAGTGGCCCGAAACTCGCCAGGGTCGACAACCTGGAGGTCCACCAGGAGGAGGTTAGCGGTGATTTCGATGAGTTTGAAGTTCGCCGGTAAACCTTCCACAGGTGCTAATAGATGCTAATAGGCATCGGTGTGAACCATTCGGACGGCCCGTCCTGAAGGATCGGCCATTTCGCTGAAACTCTTGTCCCATTTGATGGCTGTCGGGGTGCTGCATGCCACCGATGGTCCTCCGGGGACGGTTTCCACAGCCGCAGCCAGGGGAAAGAGCTCCTCGAAGATGGAGCGGTAGAAATAACCCTCTTTGGTCGTGGGAGTGTTGTAGGGAAATTTATAGGCGGCGTTCTGGAGGTCTTTATCGGAGACGCGCTGGGCGGCGATCTCTTTTAAGGTGTCGATCCAATTGTAGCCGACGCCATCGGAGAATTGCTCTTTCTGGCGTTCGATGATGCTTTTGGGGAGTAAATCGGCAAACGCGTCGCGCAAGATCTTCTTTTCGATGCCCCCGTTATGGGGGTGCTTGGCTTCGGGGTTGATGGACATGGCGACGTCCATAAACTCTTTGTCCAGAAAGGGAACCCGGGCCTCCACGCCCCAGGCGGCCATCGACTTATTGGCGCGCAGGCAGTCGTAGAGATGGAGATGGTCGAGCTTTCGAACCGTCTCGTCGTGGAGTTCTTCGGCGTTGGGAGCTTTGTGAAAGTAGAGATAGCCGCCAAAAATCTCGTCGGCGCCTTCACCGGAGAGGACCATTTTGATCCCCATGGCCTTGATCATGCGGGCCATCAAATACATCGGGGTGGAGGCTCGAATGCTCGTCACGTCGTAGGTTTCGATGTGATAGATCACGTCTCTAAGGGCGTCGATTCCGTCCTGCACGGTGTAGGTGAATTCGTGATGGACCGTGTCGATATGCTCGGCGACCTCGCGGGCGGCGGCCAGATCGGGGGAGCCCTCAAGGCCGATGGAAAAGGAGTGCAGGCGGGGCCACCAGGCGACGCTCTGGTCGTCGTCTTCGATGCGACGCTCCACGTAGCGGGCCGCGATGGCGGCGATCACCGAAGAGTCCAGGCCGCCCGAGAGGAGCACGCCGTAGGGTACGTCCGACATCAGGTGGCTGTGAACGGACTTCTCCAGTGCTGCCCGGATATCTTCGGGGCGGGCGGGGTTGTCTTTGACCGCATCATAGGAGCGCCAGGGTCGTTCCCAGTAGCGAGTTGGCTCGGCGTTTTCTTCGCCGCTGGCCCGGTAGAGCACATGGCCCGGAGGAAAGACCTCCACCGTGCGGCAGACGTCGGTCAGGGCCTTCATCTCGGAGGCGAAGTAGAGGTTCCCCTCGGAGTCTCGGCCCGTATAAAGGGGGATGATTCCCATATGATCGCGGGCGACGAGGTAGGCGTCTTTGTCTTCATCGTAGAGCACGAAGGCGAACATGCCCTGGAGTCGATCGAGAAAGTCGGGGCCGTGCTCGTTATAGAGAGCCAGGATGATCTCGCAGTCCGAGGCGGTCTGAAACTCAAAATCCTCTTCCAACTCTTCCTTGAGGGTCCGGTGATTATAGATCTCTCCATTGACCGCCAGAATCAACTTGCCGTCGTTGGCGTAGAGGGGCTGGGCGCCGTTTTCCACGCCCACGATCGAAAGTCGCTCGTGGGCCAAGATGGCCTTCTTGCCGGTGTAGATGCCGGACCAGTCGGGGCCGCGGTGGCGCTGAAGGCCAGAGAGTTGAAGAGCCAGGTCGCGAAGCTCGCTGGGGTCTTTTTGGAGCTCAAGGATGCCAAGAATGGAGCACATAGGACTTCTCTGAGAAAAGGTGATGAATACTGTCGCTGCAGGTGAACCAGTGATTAGCAGGTAGTTATTTCAGATACAACTAATCGATGGTGGGTGATCAGGCCGAAAATTCGACTGCTGCCCGCGGGGCAGAAGGGCGGACGTTGAGGTTGCGCAAGACTTACTGACAGAGTGCGCTTCCGCCGGCTTTGAAGGTAGCGCCGCCGCTCATTCGTCCGATACCGGCTTCTACGTTGGCCTCGCAGAGCATATTTCGGCAATGTCCGGGGCTATTTAGCCAACTGCTAACTGCGCCCGATGGGGTGGTGGCACCGGCGAGGTTTTCGACCCGTGCGGAATGACCCGAGAAATTGGTGGCGGCCATCCGATCCCAGAATTTGGTTCCTTCCGGGGGGGTATCGTGGTTGAAAAAGTTTCGTTCCGTCATATCCCAGCTGTGAAGTCGGGCGGCACATTGAGCGGCGGCGTTCATCTCCAGGGGCGCGCTGGGTCCGTACTCCACGCCGGCACATTCCTGGACTTCGGCACGCAGTTCATTGATCAACTCCAAGATCTCCAACTCTGCCTGGGCGTCGGCGCAGTTCCAGGAGGCCATCACATCGGCACAATCGAGTTCGAAGGGCTCCCATGGGTTGGTTCCGTCGTGGTCGAAGTCCCAGAGGTTTGCCCCGCAGTCGAGGTCGTCGTCGCCGTTTCCATTTCCGTTGCCGGTGTCCGGGTCATCGCCGTTTCCGTTTCCGGTGTCCGGATCGTCGCCGTTTCCGTTGCCGGTGTCCGGATCGTCGCCGTTTCCGTTTCCGGTGTCCGGATCGTCGCCGTTTCCGTTTCCGGTGTCCGGATCGTCGCCGTTTCCGTTACCGGTGTCCGGATCGTCGCCGTTTCCGTTACCAGTGTCCGGATCGTCGTCACTATCGCCGTTGCCGGTGTCGGGAGCACTATCGCTATCACCTGTGGAGTCCACGTCCTGTGACGCATCAAGACCGTTTTCACCGGCATCGCTTCCGTCGTCGATGATGCATCGGCCTCGATCGGGATCAAAACCCGCCGTGGAAGGACATCGAGTATCGGAAGAGGTGTCCGGTTCGGAGCAGCCCATAAGAAGGGCGAAACCAGCGAAGAATAAAATCGACGTTCGAAGTATATGGTTCATCTGTGGCTCACCTTCACTATGGGAATGAAGAGAGCATACCAGAACGTCGAGTGGGATTATACCGTGTCCACCAGGGAGGCCTGATGGCGAATCGCTGCGATGGCCTCGGCGTAGTCCTGCTGCTTGAAGATGGCGCTTCCGGCGACCAGGATGTCGGCACCGGCTCGGCGGATGGCGGCGGCGTTTTCAGCGCGCACTCCGCCGTCGACCTGCACGTCGATGTCGACGTCCATGGCGGTCAATTTATCCTGCAGGTCGTGGAGCTTGGGCAGGGTGTTTCCGATAAAAGACTGGCCACCGAAGCCTGGATTTACGCTCATGATCAAGATCAGATCGAGATCATCGGCCAGATAATCCAGACAGCTCAGAGGCGTTCCGGGGTTGATGGCGATACCGGCCTTGCCGCCGAGATCGTGGATTCGCTGGATGGTGCTGTGGGGATGTCGGCTGGCCTCGGGGTGAAAGCATACCAGGTCGGCGCCGGCGTCCACAAAGCGGGGACCCATTACGTCGGGGTTGTCGATCATAATGTGGACGTCCAGAAACGCATCGGGGAGGGCCGCCCGCAGACTTTTTACAACGGGAAGTCCGATGGTGATATTGGGCACGTAGTGGCCATCCATCACATCCACATGAAGCCAGTCCGCACCGGCGTCCAGCACTGCCCGGCACTCTTCGCCGAGGCGCGCAAAATCAGAAGCTAAGATGGAGGGAGCGATTCGCAACGGACGGCGGGTGATGGGCATCTTCGGACTCGGCAGCTGGGGTCTATTTGGGTTGTGCGCGTTCGTTGAGAAAGAATATGGACCGAACCGGCGGGAGACGTCAACCGGGGGTTATAGGAGTCATCGTTGGGCGCGTCTGGGAGCTGTCGGTGGGACGCTTCTGAGCTTCGGACCGGTCCCCTCCGACCGGGCTGCACTGCACGGCAGCGAAACCGGAGGGGGCCCGACAAAAACCAGAAGCGTCTCATGC
>SKNI01000750.1 GCA_007120615.1 Myxococcales bacterium
CAGTTCGAAGTTTTGCCGTCTGATGATTGAGATGGCGATTTAATTAATCGTAAAACGAGCATCATCCAATCTCCTCCGACAAACCGGCCGTTCTAATCCATTGTAATTGACTGCAACCCGAGGGTGTTCTGTTTCAATAAATGGCCGATTATTGAAACCGGAAGGTGTGGCATTGCAATTATCTGACTTCGAGGAAAACATACTTGGGGAAATTGTCATTGGCATGAAGCTCTCCGGATGTGGGGAATTCTTATGAACGAAGATAAAAAATCAGGGGCTGGAAAAAAACTCACTCCGAGACCTAATCTAACTCTGGCCGAGTCAGTTACAAACTTGAGACACTTTCTCGGTAAGCGTTTGGAGAGTATCTGGTTGATCGTCTATGCGTTTGAAAATCAGGTGGCCGATTGGGAGCGAGCAGAACCGGAGTTCGTTTTTCAGGAGGGAGTATTTCGATGCCGAGTAATAAATGGCGATTGGCTCGAGGTAAGGGACACTCCCTGGGAGGACCATTATAGAGATGTTACCAAGGAATTCCTCGATTTCATTTTCGAATGTGGAATGCCTTGGAGGGTGGATATGTCAGTCGAGGATCAATACCGAGAGTATGTAGGCAAGGTGTTGGACAGAATCTATTTGATCGAAAACCAGTTTGGCGATGTTGCCGGCGCTGAGTTTTGGTTTGAGGGTGAGGTCGCGACGCTGGTTGTTGGTGGTGACGAAGAAATATTTATCCCCGGCAAGTGTCGAGACAGACTGGGGCATATGAAATATAGAATTGGTGATGAAATATTACCCCTGTAGCGCTAATCAGAGTGGCTCGGTTTTTTAATGACAGTCACGGTCGTTAAGTCTTCCCCTGCATCGGGCAAGAATTCCCTCCTCCACCACTCAACCACCCTCCCGAACCCCCACCTCCGAGATGCTGGACGCGAAAAACGGACCGAGTCATTGATATTTCCAACTTATTCGAGTTGCTTCAGGGTCCGTAGTCATCAACTATCTTGACCTTCATCGAAGTGTCTGGTGGGCGAGCATCAGAAGACGTCGCGGCCTTCTGCGATATTGAGGAGTCTCGGGAAGGTATAAGTCGCCGGTTTTCGGCCTCGAGCCGGTCGAATCTCGTTGATCAACCCTTCGGAGCGAAAAGTCGTCAGAATACGTCGGGCTGTGGAGTCGGGGATGCTTGCTTCGTCACCCACCAAACGCAAAATGTGAAGGGCAAACTCCCTTGTCTTTCATCGGTGAGCGACAAAACCACTTGTCGCTCACGAAATGCGTTTGATGAGCGACAAGTTGTACGAATGAGTGAGGTCTTCGGGACATCGGGGCAGCTCCGGTCGTGTGGTTGCAGTTTCTAAGGCGCGCAGTTCAAGGTATAGCTACTCTTGATTTTACGACCAAATTGGTCGCGCCACCCAAACCGGCGAAGCGATAATGACCGACAACGAGAACAGTCGAAGAGAAGTCGGACTGCCTGCCCGCTTCAGCGGTATCGACGTGGACGCCGCCTTTGCAGCCGTGCCGCTTGCGATCATCGGCGTTGGAGTGGCCATCTTCGCCCTGCCTTTACAATCACCGGGCATCGCCTGGATCGGACTCCTTCTGGCGCCCGCCGCCGCAGCGGGCTGGTTTGGCTCCCGGTATCGATGCACCATCTCAACCGAGGGAATCCGCCTTGCGAGATACGTGGCTTTCTTCATCCCCACCCGCCGGCACACCTATCTCCTCGACGTCGGCATCAACCTTTACGAAAGTTGGGATAGCATAAAGCCCCAGGGAGTGGAGGTTGGAGATTCGGGGGCCTTTGGACCCTATTTCTCCACTGCGGCGATGGAAGCGCTCGTCGAGTAGATGAGGAGCGCGCAGAGCTGGGCCCGCGAGACCGGTCCAGGGCCGCGCGAAAACCTCCGCTGTAAATCCCTGGACGGTCAGGAGAATCACCTGGAAATCGTAGGTCGAACGGCGAAGGGGATCATCGCGTGCGCAAAAGCCAAACGACCCGTTTTCATCGGCGGTATGGAGATCCCCTCAGAATCGATCTTCGTCTTCAACGGAGGAGTACGAGAAGAAGGGTCGTTGGAGTTCTACCGCGATCCCCGTCGTGACGACGATTTGTCGCGCATCGAGTGCAGCGGTCCAGTGGAGTTGCCATTTGGACGAGTCGTACAGCCCGAAGCGCACCTCTCTTTATCGAAAGACTTCGACACGGTGACCGTCAAAGGCGGATTTATCGGAGAGGTGGACTTCTCGGGCATCTTCGTCGACGGAACCGGGCGTATCACCTTCGACCGAGACGGAGAGCCCCTCGTCTATACCCTCTCACGCCCTATCGTCGTCGACGGCATGACCATCCCCGAGGGCTCTTTGGTCCACCACCGGAGTTCCGCTTTCTTCGGGTACCGAGTGTCTATCACACTCGCAGGTTTCGCCGCCCACAGCCGCCATAACTATAAGAAGGACGATATAATCTGGTTCGTCCCCCGCATGAAGGTCGCTGGATACAGCCCCCGCCTCGATCTGCGAAATCTCGTGCACGCTCCAAATGGTGGATTCTCAGCGCAACGGCTTAGAAGGCCGTGAGTCCCAGAGAAGTTTGGCGCCGATGACATCCTTGTCATCGCTAAGGAAAAAAGCGCTTTTTTGTGAGCAATAACACGGATGTTATCGGCCCCAAAGGCAACGTGATTTGGAGCCGAGGGTCCGCTTATTGATCGTAAAACAATCACTACCCCACCCAAAAACCCAGGGCGCGTTTCGCTGCGACTGCCCGGTGGGCCCGAACTGACGACTGCGATCCGGCGCGTTGGTGGTGGGGGCGGCGAGTCGTTGGAAGGGGAGGGTGGTGATCTGGATGTTTTTACCGTGGGGTATGGGTCGAATCGGCGCGTTGATAAATTCTCGATGCCCGAGCTGTGGGCCGGTCTTCGGGAGCGCGATGCGCGCTACTGGCGCATGGCCAGTCTCTTCGACGACGAGATGGCGCTCGTGCCGCTGGAGACCTGGCTTCCCGAGAGCGAACAGGCCACCGAGGCGCTGGAGATCATGGAGCGGCTATTGCCCCTGGAGTTGCGGGTTGGCGTGGACCCCTACCTCTTGCTCCCCATCGGAAATGGCGGCCACAACCCCGAGGTGGTGCTTCGCTTCAACGGCGTCATCGCCGTCCCCCGCTACCGCACCGGCCACCGCCACCGACTCGCCAGAGTCATGATCGACCTCTTCGG
>SKNI01000692.1 GCA_007120615.1 Myxococcales bacterium
CTTTCCCGCCCCCGACCCACCGATAAGAGTGGTCAGCTTCTTTTTATGGGCCACAAAGTCGACTCCCTTGAGCACATGGTTTTTACCGAAAGACTTCACTACGTCCTTCATCTCCACTGTGGGCTGCTCGTCCTCTTTCTCCGTATCCTCGCTGGCTTGCGCGATTTTAATATCGGTCTTGGCCTGGCCACCGATCAACTTCTGTACCCGTTCGTCATCGAGATTCTTGATCCCTGCCGGCTCGTCAAAAGCGATGATCTCTCCGCCATGGAGCACGGCAACTTTATCGGCGATTCGAAAAATCGTCGCCAGGTCGTGGCTGATCAACACACTGGTGAGCTGATATTTCTCGGTAATGTCTTCGATCATCTTATCGACAAATTCCATCATCACCGGATCGAGGCCCGTGGTGGGTTCATCGAAGAGAACCATCTCCGGATTGGTCACGATCGCTCGAGCCAGACTGACCCTTTTTTTCATGCCCCCGGACAGGGTCGACGGATATTGATCGATGGCGTGACCAAGGCCCAGATCTTCGATGATCTCCTCGGAGAGCTTGGACGCTTCATCCCGGCTCATCGCATCATTTTCCACCAGGGAAAACGATACATTCTCCCGCACCGTCATCGAGTCGAAGAGGGCATAATTTTGAAACATCGTCCCCACTCGCTTTCGCAACTCATTGAGTTGGGGCACGCTCAGCTTTGAGACGTCTTTTCCAAAGAGCGTTACTTCTCCACTATCCGGTCGAAGCAGCCCGTTCATATGCTTGATGAGCACGCTCTTTCCCGAGCCCGACGCCCCGATGATGATGGTGATCTTTCCCGGCTCAATCGCCAGGTTCAGCCCCTTAAGGACTTCATCATCTCCGAAACTCTTATAGACGTTTTTCAATTCGACAACCGGCTCGCCTCCTTCCACGTCCCACCGTTTCACACCGGGAAGAAGCAGATTACGACGACCCGACGACTGAGAGTCCCCGTTTTTGTCCTTCTCTTCCTCAGACACCTAAAAATCCCCTTGCTACGCTCAGTGGAAATTACCGCGGTGGGCACTCACGTTGAGCAATAAGCCCACACCGGCCAGCATCGTCAACAGACTGCTTCCACCATAACTCATCAGTGGAAGGGTCAGACCTACCACGGGTAGCACTCCGGTCACCATGCCGAGATTGACCACTACATGCCAGAAGAACAGAGCCGCCACCCCCACCCCAATCTGGACTCCGAAGCGGTCTCGGGCCTTTCTGGAAACGTTCAGCGCACAGGCTATAAACGCCAGATAGACGGCCAGCAGGAAAAGCATTCCCATAAAACCGCGCTCTTCGGCCCAATTGGCCGCGATAAAATCATTTTCGTGTTCCGGGACAAATCCCTTCTGGACCTGGGTTCCTTCCACATGGCCCTTGCCCCAGACTCGACCCGATCCAAATGCGATAATCGACTGACGTACCTGCCAACTCTGGCCCTGGGCGTCGGCTTCGATATTGATAAAAGAGACCACCCGAGCCTTCTGGTAGTCCTTCAGTCCGAAGGAGTAGGCGAAGGGAAGCGCCACCATCACCGCCAGCGCAAGCCCCAGAAGACTCTCCCATCGCACCCCTTCGAAGAGCACCATGGTCATAAATATTGCCACGATCACAAGCGACGTGCCGAGGTCGGGTTGCGAGACCACAAACCCAACCCCCACCCCCAGGAGCGCGAAGGGAACCACCAGGTCCCGCAATCGATAGGAGCTCTCCTTATTTCGATCCTGGAAGTAGCGGGCGGTCACCAGAATCACGGCCAGCTTCAATAGCTCCGAGGGCTGCATCAAGAAGACCCCCAGATTCAGCCATCTCTTCGATCCATTTAGCTCGGTTCCGGCTACGGCCACGATCAATAATAACAGGATCACGGCGCCGTAAAATACATAGGCCGAGCGCATAAAAACTCGGGTATGGATAACGGCCATCACCACGACCATGCACAATCCCAATACAAACCACCCGGACTGAATCAGATGAAAAGCGGCCGGAGAATGGGTGGCGGCGCTTCTGAGATTATATAGCCCAAGGGCGGCGAGTACCGCGACCACTACCAGCAGCGGCCAATCCAGACGGCTCAACCATCCCAGAACTCCTGTACGGGGCTTATTCATCATCGGCCGTCCTCCCCTCTCCCTGCACCGGGCCGATCCGAGAGGTGAGAGCCGAGCGTTTCTCTCGGGTCAGATATCGATCCAGAATCTCATGGGCCACCGGTGCGGCATTGCCCCCGCCTCCTCCGGCGTGCTCCAGAAAGACCACCAGAGCGATCTCCGGCTCATCAAAGGGGGCATAGGCCGCAAACCAGGCGTGGTTTCTGCGCCGCATCTCACGATCTTCGTGGGCCATTCGCACAGCTCCGATCGTGGCAACCTGCGCCGTACCGGTCTTTCCCGCAACTTCACTATGGGACATCCGAATATGGCGAGCCGTCCCTTGTCGGCCCTGAACGACCTCCCAGAGGCTGTCTCGTAAGACCTCGAGGTTTTCCTCCTTGATCTCGATTCGCTTCCGCACGCGTGGCTCATACTTAAATAGGCTGCGCCCTTCCGCATTTCGCACCTCTTGAACCAACCGCGGATAGTAGATGTCGCCGCCGTTGGTGATCGCCGCATAAGCCATCGCCACCTGCAAGGGAGTCGTCAACGTATCTCCCTGTCCGATGACCGAGTTGAGATCGAAACCTCGCTGGTATCCATCGGGATGATTCTGAGTATACCAATCTCGATCGGGAACCCGGCCTGCCGACTCTCGGGGCAAAATGATTCCGGTGCGCTCCCCGAAACCAAACATCCGAGAGAAGTCCGCTATCCGATCGATCCCCATTTCGTCGGCGAGGCGATAATAATATACGTCACAGGACTGAGCCATCGAGCTATACGCATCCATCCTGCCGTGGCCCCGATCTCGCCAGCATCGAAATCGACGTCCACCGAATGTGTAATGCCCCGGACAATTGACCTCATCGTGGGGCTCGTAGATCCCGTCTTCCAACGCCGCTATGGTCCCGACGATCTTGTACACAGATCCCGGAAAGTACCCATTGAGTGTCTTGTCGAGCATCGGCCGAAACGGATCATTATCGCTTCGCACCTTCTCCATCGAGGACAGCCGACCGGACCAGGCATTGGGATTGAAGTGGGGCTTACTGTACATGGCGAGGACCCCACCATCGCGGGGGTCGACTGCTAC
>SKNI01000486.1 GCA_007120615.1 Myxococcales bacterium
GTTGAGCATGATGTCGCGCTGATCGTGCATAGCCCACCATAGATAATCGGGGAGCAATTCGAGCATCTCGTCGAGGTGATCGCGGACGAAGGCAATGCTCAGCTTGCGGGTGGAGCGGTAGGGATTGTAGCCGGGATATTCCATCTGGACCTGGGCGCTGACCATCTCTCGGCCCAGGTGATAGAAGGCCCGATCGAAACTATAGGGAGAGACCCGCTGCTCCAGGGGACCGTAGTCGCTGCCGGTGAGGGCCAGCTGTAGACGGTGGGCCCGTTGCGCGTATGCGGAGAGAACTTTGTGGCGGTGTGCGCCATCTTCGTAACGATCGATGAGGCTGTTGAGCACCAGTGAAGGACTGTAGGCCGGAAAGCTCTCTTCGGGAAATCGACTGCGGAGTTCGCGGTGATAGTCCCGTAAAAACAGGCGAAAGTCGAATTCGTCGAATTGAATTCCCAGTGTCAGACTGGTCTGAATTTGTTGGATTGTCCCTTCGGGCTTCATATAACACTCTCTTCACGGCCAAAATTATTGAGAGTTATCTACAGCAACAATCGTGGGTGTAGGGTACCGCGAAGTGAGTATTAGACAAAGCGCAAGAATTGACCCTCGCTGTTCAGGAGGAAGGAGGGCGATCGAGGCGACCGTCGATGTGGACGGCGAAGCGGCCCTCGTCGCGGGGGTGAACGGGAGCCGCCGTATCCCAGGGCCAACC
This sequence comes from Myxococcales bacterium, assembly GCA_007120615.1. Classification (GTDB taxonomy): domain Bacteria; phylum Myxococcota_A; class Bradymonadia; order Bradymonadales; family Bradymonadaceae; genus SKNI01. The sequence continues at coordinate 713 of SKNI01000486.1, forward strand.
GCCGAATTGGGTGTTCTGGTAGTCGACCATAGCCTGGCGGATCTCTGCCGGGTAGTTCATCACGAAGGGTCCGCGCTGAGCGACGGGTTCTTCGATGGGGCGGCCCTGGAGCATGAGAATTTCCGTTTCCGTATCTCCGTTTTGAAGCTGCACTTCTGCGGTGGGATCGACCTGAACCCGACGCTCAATGGGGATCTCTTCGCCGGCGATGCGGATCCCGTTTCCGGTGAATACGTAAAGAGAGCGGTTGGCTTTTTTGGGAGCTGCGGGAACCGTCCACTGGGCGCCGGGTTCTAAGGTCAGCGTCCAGATCGCGACGTGGTGATCGGGGTTGGCAGCCCAGGATTCCGGAGGGGGCGAAGGCGGAGTCATTGCATCAAAAGAGCCGGCGACGATGGTCAGAGTAGTCTTTCGACCCTCCTCGTCTTCGAAGGTCTTTCGAGGCACATCTTCGTTCCAGAACATCGCGAAATGGGGATCCACCAATTTGTGTTCCCGGGGCAGGTTCAGCCAGATCTGAAAGAGCTCGGTCGGATTTGGTTTGTCCTTATTGACCAGTGGAAAGGTCTCGGAGTGGACCACGCCCTTTCCGGCGGTCATCCATTGAACATCGCCGTGTCCAAAGCGGGCTTTGGCTCCCAGGGAGTCGGTGTGGTCGATAAATCCCTGTCGAGCCAGGGTGACCGTCTCAAATCCCCGGTGAGGATGCTGAGGAAAGCCCGGAACCACATCGCCGTGGTACATGCTCCAGCCGTCCTTGCCGGCGAAGTCGTGTCCCAGGTTTCGCCCCTTCAACAAAGAAGGGTCAGGGCCCATCGCGTCATTTCCCTCGGGATAAGCGTCGTAGTGGTGGACGCAGAATAAGAAGGGATCGGCGGTCTCCCAGGGAAAGCCGAGTGGAGACACGTTTTGGACGACGTCTTTTTTACTGCTCATGGTGGGGCTCCTGACTGCGTTGAGTGGTCTTGGGGATGGTCGATTCGCGCCTGGTGCAGCCCTTAGTTATAAGTCCGTCGCGACAGGTGGCAAGAATGCAGAAGGGATTGAATCACGCTTGTGCTTGAAGGCAACACCTGACGCGGTTATGTTGCCGCCGGTTCAACGAAGTGATGTCAATTCCAAGTGAAGACGAGTAGAAGCGATGGGTCCAGAAGTACATAGCGCGATGGTGGCGATTCATAATGTCTTGCGTTGGGTGGTTGTCCTGGCCGCGTTGGCCGCAATCATCGGTAGTTGGCACGGGGTATTTACCCGTCGGGAGTGGACCGGAGGGGACCGTCTTCGAACGGTGGCTTATGTAGCTTCGATGCACGTGCAATTGTTGCTGGGCATTATTCTTTACGCCAACAGTCCCATCGTTCGGGTCGCATTTGACGACCCCGGTGCGGCGATGGGGGAGCGAGGAATTCGGTTCTTCTTCGTGGAACATATCTTTTTGATGATCATCGCAGTGGTGGTGGTTCAACTGGGTTCGATTCTGGCCAAGAAAGCCGACGAGCCCTTTAGAAAGCATCGACGAGCAGCGATTTGTTTCACTCTCGGTCTGGTGTTGGTTTTTGCGGGCACACCCTGGTTCAGACCATTATTTCCAGGGCTCTAAGCCAGCGGGTGAAATTAGGTGGGGGTGAGGGTCTCTTTTACGAGGAAGGAAAGCGATGAGCGATAAGAAGATCGAGATTCTAGATCTAAGTGGAGGCCGCGGGGGAGGCTCTTCGGGGTGGGATATTCCCCACAAAAAAATCATCGGGGCTGTGGCCGCGGGCTTTGTCATGTTGATGGCGACGCTTTCGACGACCTTCTTTCAGGTCGATGCCGACAGTGTGGGTGTGGTGGTGCGCTTCGGGGAGGTGAATCGAACGGTGGAGCCCGGGCTGCATATGAAGATGCCCTTTGGGATCGAGAAGAACCACAACGTGCCCACGCGACGCCAGCTCAAGGAGGAGTTCGGTTTTCGAACGGTGGAGGCCGGGGAGAACACCCAATACGACTCAGCAGGCTACGAGGAAGAGTCGCAGATGCTGACCGGCGATCTCAATGTGGTGCGCGTGGAGTGGACGATTCAATATCGAATTGAAAATGCCTACGACTACCTGTTTCGAGTTCGAAATGTAGACAATACGCTTCGCTTTATCAGCCAGGCCGTAATGCGAGAGATCGTAGGGGATCGAACGGTGACCGAGGTCTTAACGGTAGGTCGTGTGGAGCTCGCCGATCGAGTCAAGGAGCGGATGCAGGAATTGAGCGATCGCTACGAGATGGGGATCAGCATCGGTGATGTGATTTTGCAGGACGTCAATCCTCCGGATCCGGTCAAGCCGTCGTTTAACGAGGTCAATCAGGCGCAGCAAGAGCGAGAGCGGCTCATCAACGAGAACATGCGCCGTGTCAGGCAGCTCCAGATGGAGCATCAGTACGACGAAGCGCTTCAGGTGATCAACGAGATCCTGTTCCTCGATGAGCACAACCCGGCAGCGTTGAGTCTGCGGGATGCGATTCGCA
>SKNI01000605.1 GCA_007120615.1 Myxococcales bacterium
CAATGCGTCGAATCTCGTCCAACGTTCGCTGGCGAGCTCGCTGCATGGCGACGCTGTCGTTGCGAAGTGCGCGATCTTCTCGAAGCTCCGCCAACTTCTCGCTCCGCAGCTTCTGGATGACCTCATCTTTGGTATCACCCCATTCGACCTCCCCCAGAACGCTGTCGATTCCCGCCAGAGCGGTCTGCGGTACGAAAATTAGCCCCAGGGCCACGATCCCAAATACTATTGATATAAAGTGTTTCATCTTCTATCTCCCGGTCATTCGCAATGAGTCCTACAGAACACGCTAGCAAATCCATCGTCTGGCAACAAACCCACAATCCATCCAGGGTGTGATCTATCTTCCACCCAAGTATGTACGTTGGACGCTGAAATTCCAGCAATATTCTTATTTTCCAGTCCGTCCCGAACCGTTTTCCCGGTGACTTAACCCGGGAGGCCTGAAACACAAAACCCCCGAAAGAGTTATCTTCCGGGGGTTTCGTTAGACTGAACCGTTTAGCAACCGAGGATTACTCGTCGCTTTCGCCACGCTCAGCGAGTGCTGCCCGCCGGCTCAATTTGACCTTGCCGGAGCGATTGTCCACATTGAGGACCTTCACCAGGCACTCGTCGCCTTCCTTGAGGACGTCTTCGACTTTGTCGACACGACCCTCGGTCAGCTCCGAGATATGACATAAGCCGTCGGTCCCGGGAAGAATCTCGATGAACGCACCGAAATCGACGATGGTCTTGACCGTTCCGAGATAGATTTTACCGGTCTCGGGCTTGGCGGTGAGGCCTTCGATGATCTCCATGGCCTGCTGAGCGCCTTCGGCACCAGTAGAGGCGATCTTGACCGTACCACTGTCGTCGACGTTTACCGTCGTGCCCGTGGTCTCCTGGATGGCTCGGATGGTTTTTCCACCCGGTCCGATGATCGCGCCGATTTCCGAGGTCGGAATCTGAATCGTTACGATTCGAGGCGCCGTCGGGGAGAGATCCTTTCGGGGTGCCGAGAGGGCTTCGTTCATGATGCCCAGAATGTGAAGGCGACCTTCCCGTGCCTGATTGAGCGCATTGGACATGGTCTCACTGGTGATGCCTTCGATCTTGGTATCGAGTTGGAACGCTGTGATTCCCTTCTCGGTTCCACAGATCTTAAAGTCCATATCACCCATATGATCTTCGTCACCGAGGATATCACTGAGGACGACGAGTTCATCGCCTTCCTGAATCATACCCATGGCGATTCCGGCGGTGGCCTTCTTAACGGGCACTCCGGCGTCCATCATGCAGAGACTTCCTCCGCAGACGGCAGCCATGGAGCTGGAACCGTTGGATTCCAGCGTGTCACTGACCACGCGAACCGTGTAGGGGAACTCTTCTTTCAAATCGGGAAGAGTCGGAGTCAGAGCGCGCTTGGCCAACATTCCGTGACCGGTTTCACGCCTGGAGGTTCCGCGAAGGGGCTTGGCTTCCCCGACGCAGAACGGAGGGAAGTTATAGTGGAGCATAAAGCTCTGGGTGATATCAGCTTCCAGCGTATCGACACGGCGGGAATCCCGCTCCGTACCCAGCGTACAGGTAACCAGAGCCTGGGTCTCTCCACGGGTAAAGAGGGCAGAGCCGTGAACGCGGGGAAGAAGGCCCACCTCACAGGTAATCTCTCGCACGTCGGCCGGGCCTCGTCCGTCGATCCGCTTCTTGGTGGTCGCCACCATGGTCCGAACGGCCTGCTTTTTGATATCGTCAAACGCCGACTTCAACTCGTCTTTTCGATCGGGATAGGTCTCCAGAAGTGCCGAAACCGCCTCGTCCTTGATGGCATCGAGAGCGTCGTAGCGCTTGAACTTCTCGGGCACTCGAATGGCGGAATCCAATTTATCTTCGGTGGCCTTTCGCATCGCATCGACAAGGTCTTCGTCCCGCTCGGGAGTCGGATAGCTCATCGTTTCTTTGCCGACGGCTTTTGCCAATTTATGCTGCAGCGCCAGAACATCCTGGACCGACTCTTTGCCAAACTCGAGGGCTTTGACCATCATGTCTTCCGGCACCTCTTTGGCTTCGCCTTCCACCATCACAATCGCCGTATCGCTGACGGCCATGACGATATCCATCTCCGATCGCTCGCGCTCTTCGAAACTTGGATGAGCGATAAACTCTCCGTCGATCAATCCAACCCGCACGCCGGCTACGGGACCATTCCAGGGGATATCGCTGATCATCAACGCCGCCGAAGCCCCGGTGATGGCCAGTACATCGGTGTCATATTCTTTATCCGCTGATGCAACCCATGCCATCAACTGAGTGTTATTCATATATCCGTCGGGAAAGAGCGGTCGCGAGGGGCGGTCCATAAGACGGCAGGTCAACGTTGCCTTTTCGCCGGGACGACCTTCCCGCTTGAAATAGCCTCCGGGGATATTTCCGGCTGCCCAGAAATTCTCCACGTAATCGCACATCAGCGGAAAGAACGGCAGATCCGGCCGGACACTGCCGGCGGTGGCCGTGCAGAGGACCATGCAGTCTCCAAAAGAGACAACTACCGAGCCGTTTGCCTGACGTGCCATGCGGCCGGTTTCTAAGATGAGTTCTTTGGCGCCGAATTTTGCGCCTTCACGAATAATAGCCATATTTCTTCCTTGGGTTCGTAATTCGGTCTTCTCCCCGTTGGAGTCGACCGATTGATTTCGACACCCGAACAACCCACCACTTCGTACAATGCGGCCCTTCATGAGGCGGTTCGTCTTCGAACCCCAGATGGCCGATTGCCGGTGGATAGGCCCACAAGCCCCTTTGAAATATGGTCTAGTTGGTGATGCGATCGCGTAGCATGTAATTCACATCGCCAGTGTCGTTCTGGTTTCAACGATCCTGGCGCTGACAATTACAGGCTACCCCAACGCCTAACTCTACCGATATCTCCAAAGACCTCGTTGGTCGCCGGATATCATCGATTGTGCCCCCCTGCGACTACTACAACCGCGGGGGGCGACAGATATTTCCCACTCGTTCTACTTACGCAGACCAAGTTCGCGGATCAGCACGCGATAGCGCTCGATATCTTTCTTGCGCAAATAGGCAAGCAAGCTCCGTCGCGAACCGACGAGCTTTAAGAGCCCTCGGCGCGATTGGTGATCCTGTTTGTGTTCCGCGAAATGCCCTTGAAGCTCGTTGATTCGTTCCGTCAACAGCGCAACCTGAACTTC
>SKNI01000531.1 GCA_007120615.1 Myxococcales bacterium
AGCGGGCGCTCAAGAGCGATTGTTGGGCGCGCTCCATGGCCTGGAGATTCGCGGCCCGGAGATCTGCCCCGATGAAGGTCGCTCGACTGTGAGACTGGCGGGCAAGCCGGCGGGCTTGCTCCTGGAGCTCTTCCTCCTGTTGTTCTGCCAGCGTGGGGCCCAAAAGCCCGGCGGATTCATCGCCATCGACGGAGATGATCCAGGAGACCCGGCTGGCCACAAATCGAATGTCCTCGTCTCCAGGCTCCCGGTCGAGGTCCAGAACGGTCTCGGTGTGGTCTGACTCCACCAGGAGCTCGCAGCCCCCCATCTCGTGGGGAATCCAGTGAATTCGCCAGGGAGAGAGGCTCTCGGTGGTGTCGGTGATCTGTACGTCGGGGAGTCGAAGGTCGAGTTCTTCTCGAAGGCGGTCGGGGCCGTGTTCACCGCCGCAGGAGTCGACGATGATCAGGTCTACGCTCTCGGGACCATCATGAGGTGTGGCCCAGCTGTGCGAGGCGACGAGGGTCGACGCTGAGATGGTGCAAAAGACTGCCAGGAGCTTGTGAGAGACTCTCGTCAGCGCCTTCGGCAATGGGGCTCCTGGTCGGGTTCGTCGACGAGGCGGCATAATTCGGCGATTGCCTGAGGGGTGACGGTGTCGTCGGGCCAGGTCTGAATGAAATAGCGCAGGTGGTCGACGGTCTTGTCGGGATCCTGGAGATGACGGTGATAGAGGCGGGCCAGGTCCAGACGCACCGAGCCGGCGGAGCGATCGTCTGCGGGGAGTAACTCCAGAAGAGCCTCGTATTGGCGAGCGGCGTTTTGAAAGTCGCGCTGTCGAAGGGATTTCTCGGCGTTGAGTCGAAGACCGGCGGGGCCGGGAACGCGCTCATAGGCGGGCCTGGTCTGCGCGGCGGCGGGTTGAACGGCTGCTTCTACTTCTGCTTTTTCTTCTCCGACAGGCTTTTCGGCACTCTTATCTTTGCTCTCTTCTTGCGGATCGAGGGCCAACTTCTCTCGAAGCTCCGCCAATTTCTGGCGATGGGTTTCGGGGTTGATGGAGGCCGTCAACGTCTCCCACTGCTCCTGGCCGATCTCGTGAACCTCTTCTCCTCGCCAGGCGTTTCGGGAGTGGAGAGTGGCTGATTTTCCATCGTCGGATTCCACGTTTACTTCACCCTCTACAACGCCGACTTCAGAGGTGTCGGCGTCGAGATAAAAGACGGTGCCCACCACGCTTCCCTGGCCGCCGGGATATCGAAAGTTCAACGTTTCGCCGTCGCGGGGCAAAAACTCTACCAGGACCTGTCCGCTATGAGCGACGACTTCCCAGCCTTTTCCGTCGGCCTCCATCGCCCAGCGGGCGTTGTCGCCGGGGAGTACCCGAACCGAATCGGAAACGCTCGTGCTATCGGCAAAGAGAGGGGCCTTGGAGAGCTCAAAGGGGAGATCCAGATCGAGACTGCCGTTCTCCTGAGAGATATCGCCGTCGGTGGCGGCCAATTCTTTAAAGAGTGCGTCGGACTCCCCGCTCATAAATTCAACGATGAGCAGGGGCCAGGACATGGTGGCGACGATGAGGGCAGCGGCGGCCAGAAAGACCCGCATCCAGGGGACGGCCCGACGGGCTTTTTGTCCGCTGTAATCCAGGGCATCTTTCGGCTCCTGTTTGCCCGTCTTGTTATCAGCGTCTTCAGAGACCGGTGAGATTTCATCTACGACAACGCCATTTTTTTCGTTGTCGATTCCAGTGACGATGGAGTCAAATAAGCTATTCTTATCGATGGCCACCGCGTCTGCGGGCTCCCAGAGCATCGCTTCATCGAGCATGGAGTCGAGCTTCTCCACATATTCCCGGCAGGAGATGCAATCGGCGATATGGTCGTCGAAGGCGTCGTGTTGGGGTTTTTCAATGCGACCGTGGCGAAGTTCAAAGAAGAGGTCCCGGGCGGTATCACAGCTCATGGGGTTGGTCATTATACTTCTCCCCGGGCCGTGGATTCCAGAACGGCGCGCAATTGCTCTCGAGCCCGACGCACTCGAGACGCGGTGGTACCAATAGGCATATCCGTCAATTCGGCGATCTCCCGAAGTTTCATCCCCTCCACTTCATAGAGGATGAAGGCCTCGCGGTATTCGACCTTTAATTTCTCCATGGCAGCGTAGAGACCGCGCAGTTGATCGCGGGCCTCCAGTCGTTTCCAGGAGCTGCCCGACGCCCGAAGGGGTCGCCAGTCATCGAGGGAGATCATCTTAGTGTCTTTTCTACGCCGCAGATGATCGATGGCCACATTTCGGGTCACCCGATAGAGCCAGGTGGAGAATTTGCATTCTCCCCGGTAGCCCTCCAGGGCGCCGTGGACGCGAACAAAGACTTCCTGCACGGCATCTTCGACCTCTGCGCGAGGCCCCAGAAGTCGTCCGATATGGTGGGTGACGTAGTCGACGTGGTCGTCATAGAGCTGACGAAACGCCTCCATATCACCGCCGGCCGCCCGTCGAATCCGAGTCGCTTCAACATCGTATTGTGGTTCAGTCTGGACCATTTTTAACTTTGCAGACATGAAAATCATCTCCAATTGCCCGGCCCATCGTCGATGAGCGGAGGCCAATTATCTCGTAATTTCCCGGCGTTAATCAAGGTCAATGGGGAAAACATTCACCGGGTATCGAGCCAACACTTACGTTAGTCGTTGGGGAGGGGAGTTTTTATGCAAAAGAGTTTTGGGAGGGGAGAGGGGGAGGGGAGGAGAGAGGTGGGGAGAAGGTCAAGGGCAAGGGCAAGGGCCTTCGCCAAGGGGCCAAGGGGCCAAGGCGCTAAGGAAGGGCAAGGGAAGGGGGAGTTTGAGGGGGGCGCCGCGTTTTTGGTTAACGAGTATCGATCAACGATCACGATCAACGATCTCGATCACGATCACGATCACGATCAACGATGGCGCTCCCGAAAGCGCGGCGTCGCCCTAAAGATCCCCCTTCCCTTGCCCTTCCTCTGCGCCCTTGGCCCCTTGGCCCCTTGGCGAAGGCCCTTGCCCTTGACCTTCTCCCCTCCTCTCCCTCCCTCCCTCACCTAAACTCCACCTCTCCGATCTCCACGTAGGCCGGGTTTCTGTGACTGCTCTCCGTAGTCACGATCAACAAGAACAACCGAGACGGACTCGAGCGTACGCTCGAGTCCGTGATTCTCGCTAAGGATATGATTGATCTTG
>SKNI01000287.1 GCA_007120615.1 Myxococcales bacterium
CCATCACTCGAAGCCGACCTCGATAATTGGGGATATCGAACTCCACCACCGCTTTTCCATTGGAGTTGACCCGCACCGGACCGGACCACAGCGCCACCGGTCGAAAGGGCAAAATCCTTCCCGACGACGCTTGTTCCTCCTCATAATAATCGCCACCACCGGTTCTGGATGACGGGCCCGTAGGCGGAAGCTGCGTCGCCCAACCAACCGTATCAAAGGTCTCCACACCGAGCGCCCTCCTCGCCAGAATCGTGTCCAGGGGATCGGGCGTTCGATAATTGGTGAGCTGCAAAATGCCCTCGTCCACCACGGCGACAGTCGCCCGGGTTTCGCCCTTCACATCTCCCACTGCTAATTCCACCTGCAGACGCTCTCCCGGGCGCACTTCCTCGGGTACATCTATTTCCACGGGAGTCTCCACCGGGGAACGCTCCACGGCGATGGACGTCGCCCCGAACGCTCGCTCCGGAGTGAACGAATTGGCCGACCCATGCCGGGGATTTCGAATCACAAAGGCGCTTACATAAACGTTGGGAACGTGCTCCTCCAGAACAAAAGACCAGCTATTTTTACCCTCTTTTGCGTCCACCCAGGCCTGCTCCAGGACCTGGTCGGTCTCCACCGTCAAGAGCGCCCGGCCCTCAAAGGGCGCCTGAAATTCGACGGTCGTGGGCGTGCCCAGCGGTGCTTCCCCGGGTGCGTCGATGGTCACCGCCGTCGGCCGAAGGGGCCGAGGGGTCTGATCGCGACCGGCGCTCCAATCCCAGTGTTGCCCTCGTCTTGCGATCTGCAGATCCGTGCGGGAATCGCCCATTCGAGCCCGCACCAGATAACTCTGGGATACATCGGCGGCTGTCGTATCGAACTCAAATCGACCGTTTGATCCCGGCGTTACGTCGACGACGCGCTCCAGAAGAAATTGAAAGCTCCGCTGATATGAATAGCGACCGGTGGCCCGATTATATTGACGAGACGACTGGCGACGAAGGTTGAAAAACTCCAGAGTTACTTCCTGGTCGAAGTCCGTCATGTCCACCGGATTTCCATCGAGGTCGACCACCACTCCTTGCAGCGAAAACGTATCTCCTGCGGCAACCTGGGACGCTCCGCTTCGAAGCCCCACTCGAAAGGGCGAGGGATAGACCTCGGCGGTGGCCGACGTTCTGGTGGTCCGACCGCTTCCGGCCTCCGAGATGGCAAAGGTGGCCTCCAGCCTGGCCGGGCCGCTCAGTGGTTGGTCCGGCTCGGCACAGGCTATTTCTACAGTGTCGTCCTCACCGATGATAGCGCTTCTCGAGGCCAGATCTACGGCTGTTCGCTGCTCGTCAAAGTCCATGGGCCCAAAAGAATAGTCCCCAGTGCCCACGGGCTGGGCCTCCATCGGCACCAGCCGACATTGCACCTCGACCTCGCTTCCCTTTGCGCTGGCTCCGAAGAGATACCGCGCCGACACCTCGAAGGTGGTCTCTTCACCGGCCACGAACCGGGGCTGCGTGGGCCTGGCCGAGGCCTCCAGGCGCTCCGGCACGAACTCCTCTACGTTAAAAGAATAGGTCTCAAGACGCCTCTTTCCGACCTCCAACTCCGCGCGCCAGCGACCGGTGGGGGCCACCTCGTTGATGGAAAAGGAGAGCTCCACCATCCCCGCTTCATCCGTCGGAATCTGGCGCTCCACGACTACTTTCCCCTGGGGATCTCGTACGGTGATCTCCGTGGGAATCCCCGGGTCCGCCGCCGAATAATCGACATCTCGAAGGGCACCGACCAGGTGAAACGTATCTCCCGGACGATAGAGATCTCGATCCCCGTAGAGCGTCGTCAGATAGGTGATATCCTCCAGATAAGAGCGACCGTCGACCCGCCCATCGGAGAGCTCCGTTCGAACGTCCTTAAACGCCAGATACGTCAGGTCTTCGCCCTTTCTGGCGATCACGGCCACCGGCGGCGCGTCGTCGGTTTTGTCCTCCGGCATACTCATCCGACAATAGCCGGCCCAATTGGTCGTACACCTCGCCATGACCGCGCCGCTGGGCCGAATGCTCTCCACTCGAACCCCCGAGACCTGTCGGGTGGACTCCATACCCACTGCCCATACATCGATCGCTTCCGGCCAGGGACTATCGTCCTCGGCCTCGTGGCGCTTTACGATCAAATTGATATCCGTCACCTGCAATCGGGCCGTGGCCCTCACCCCTCCGGCGGTCGCCGTGATCTGATAGAGCCCCGGCTCCGGCTCTCCCAGATGCTCATCCACAGAGAGGCTCGACGTATGGACCTGATCCTCCTCATTTCGAACGGCGATGGTCGTATCCACCACTCGATTCGACGTTCTGCGGTCCGCGTTCTCGCTATCATTGGTGATCCAGAAGGGTAGATTCTGCCGTGGAATATGGCGAATCTCCAACTTCACCTCGTCCACATTTCGATGTCGAAAAGAAAGCTCATCCCAGGCGGTGCGGGGCAGATATCGACCGCGAGCCAGAAAATCTACGGACGGACTCAGGGCCGGGACCTCAAAGGTCCGGGACACCTCTTCTTTTAAGACCGCTCCATCCGTGGTGCGCAGTCCCGGAGCGAACCGAAGCTCGTAGCTCTCCTTTTTGAAATCGCCCAGGATTCGAAATCCCAGCGGTGTCGGGGCGACTCGATAGTTTACGGCCGGCTCGATCGTCAGCGCCCGAAGCGCCGTGGCCAACTCCACATCACACTCCCGGCTGGCATAGCGACGATCGCCGCCCACCCACCGACGGTTGGAATAGCTCCGGGAATTGAAATTCGCCGGATCATGGCAGGTCACCGAGAAATAATGCCGGTCCGTGCCTTCCCGGCGATCGACGGCCAAGATCTCCATGGTCGGAGCGTCCTCATCGACCACTAATTCACCCTCCAACGCCAGATCTCGCTCCTCAATCTTCTCATCGGTCAGCTCTCGCTCGTTGAACTCATCGCCCAACTCCAGGAGCATCGCCAGCCGATCGGTGTAGCCCTGGCCTTCGGCTTCCTCTGCTACGTCCGACTCTTCGGCGTCCTGCTCTACTCCCCCGTCGACCCGAATCTCAACGACCTCAATCCGCGTATCATCCATGCACGCCAACATGTGCAGCGGAATCAACATCGCCAGCACTCCCAACACTCTCAATAAACAATTCATCTTCGACCTCCGGGTCGCTCTTTCGTAGAAATCTCG
>SKNI01000389.1 GCA_007120615.1 Myxococcales bacterium
CGCCAGGTCAGGTGCAGCCCCACGGGCTCCTCCGCCGACGTCGGGCATTCCGGCCCGGTATCGACGGGCTCGTCTTCTACTTCTTCATCGGAGGTGTCTTCGCTCTCTTCCTGGGAGGCGTCCGCCTCGGGGGTGTTGTCCTCGGGCGGCTCGGTGCTGCAGGCGAAGAGGGCGAATAATAATATAAGAAGGAGTGTGGCGAGGCGCTTCATAATAGATATCCGATTGTCTGAAAGTAATGCTTTCTAGGAGCGCAGACGTCCGCGCTCCGATCAACGCCCGACCGTCGGGACTCCGTCTTCGTCCAATATCGCCGAGCCGAAGAATCGTCGCAGGTCTTCCCCGGCGTCTTCGTTCCGAAATACCACAAAATGGCCGTCGTCGTCACCGGGAGCGTACTGGCGCAAAGCGGCGGTATATAGAGAGCCGTCGACGGTGCGGTTTCCAGAGAGCGGGGAGCTGACCGAGTCGACGCCGCTGAGCTCCTCGACAAAAGATCCCGCGTGGTCGAGGTACATGCCCCGGGCCAGAAGCTCCATGGTTCGGGGCGGAGTGTAGGTATCGCCGACTCCGTAGGTCTGAAAGACGTGGTGGGGATAGGTCCCGTCGATCTGTTGATCCACGATGAAGGGAGCGTGGCTATGAGGGTCGACAGAGTCGAAATAGTCCTGAATCAGACTGATGACGGGATGATTCGGGGAGCTCACCGTGGGATCTTGGAGGGCAAATTGCATGCCCTGGAGGGCGTCGTTGGGGCTCGTCTTTTCAAGCAGGGCGTAGCTCAACCCCGAGCCGGCGCCGGAGAGAAGGGCTGCGCGAATGACCGGCTCATAGGCCAGGGCGATGGCGGCGGTGGTGCCTCCCTGGGAGTGCCCCATGACGTGAATCTGGTCGGGGTCGATGCGGATGGCTTCACCCGTGGGCGACTCCTCAGCGGAGAGTTCAAAGGTTTCGGCCCAGGCGACGATGGCGAAGAGGTCGGCGGCGGATTGCAAGAAATTGCCCCGGGCGCCGATGGGATTTGCGTAATTATAGACCAGGGGCTCCGGGTTCATCTGGGATTCGCCCCGGCGTGAGGCGTGAAGGACCTGGTCCCAGCCTAAGACGATCATGGCCGTCGGCGCGTCCTCCCAGGTCATCTCGTTGACCAGCGGTGTGATTTGCTCGACGTGAGAGCGAAAGTCGCCGCCCGTTCCGTGGGCCGTGATCAAAAGCGGCCAGCCGGCATCGGGCATCTCGGAGTTGGGAACGGTGAGCGAAGTGCAGACCTCTTCTATGCGCTCCACCGACTGCATTACGTCGCCGCCGCTCTCCAGGTAGGGAGCTGTTCCCTGCTGAAATACGGGCAGCGAGAGTGTTCCTTGAAGCTCGGAGAAGTCGCTGTGGTCGCCAGCACAGCCGCAGACCGAGTCGGCCTGATCGTCGCAGCGAGTCAGATCGCTGAGCTGGGGAGTGGCCGAACGGGCCGGCTCGCGAAGTGCCTGCACCTGATTTCGGGGATCTCCGGTGGTGAAGACGGCGGCGGTGACGATATCGTCGGGGTTTACGTCCTCCTGGTCTTCGGCCCAGTCTCGAAGGGGCTGATAGGCGTCCCACTCGGCGCCGAGACCGTCGGGTCGCTGGTCGGCCATCACCAACTCGAAGTCGTCATCTCGCACCAGTCGATCCCCGTCGGAGCTTCGAATATCGCCGGTCAACAACACGGCATAGGTCGTATTGGCCTGCAAGGGCTGGCCCCAGGCGGTGGTGACGCTCAAACGATTCTGGCAGATATAGCGCTGGGAGCCGGAGTTATAACTCCAACTCAACGAGGGCTGACGGTTATAGCGCTCAGAATCCGGCGAGATATCGACAAATCGAAGAGTCTGGTCGTCGCCGCGGGCGTTGAGGGTGTCGAAGTCCAAAAGATCGCTGAACCTAAAGTAGATCACCGGCTTAAGTCCAAAGCCTTGCTGACCATCTTCGATGGCATCGATATAGCGCTCCACGATATCAAAGCCCAATAAGTCGTCGCCAGGGGTGGGAAAACCGCTCAAGTCGGGCCGTCCGTTGTGGAGGCGAATATCGTTGGGATAGGGCAGTCGAAAGAAGTCGGCTTCACCTCGATCGGCAGCTTCGAAATAGCTGCGAAAGGGGCCGTCGTCCTCACGATCGCAGGAGACACCGGCAAAAAATTGAGGAAGCCCCGAGGCTCCGGAAGAGCAGGTCTTGCCCTCGCCAATCTCAGACTCAGCGCAACTCAGGCCGGCGTAGCAGTCGATGGTCTTTTCGCAGGATTCGTCGAGCAATCCCGACCCGGGCTCGGTGCATATGCCCGAGAACCCTTTCGGGTCACAGACCAGTCCGGACTCGCAATCGGCGCTATGCCCGCATAGAGCGCCCTCTTCGCCGGCTCCGGCGTTCTGGCAGGTGCCTCGGTCCGGCGGTATGCCCGCCTCTTCGTCTTGAGCGAGTCGGGTATCGCAGAAGAGCCCGTCGCCGCACTCCGCGGTGTAGTCACAGGAGGTGCCCTCGGAGAAATTCCCCCCGAATGCGCAACGGCCATCGGTGCAATGCAGGTTTTGCTGGCAGTCTCGTCGGGCTTCGCAGGCGTCGCCGGGAGCTCCCAGGTCATCGTCCGATACCGGCGGAGCAGTGCCGTCGGATCCGCAGGAGGCGGCAAAGAGCAGGCAGACTGCACAGAGGAGAAAAAGGGTGTGGCGGCAGTTGGGCATTTTCGTTCTCCAGGATTCCAAGAGGATAGCTGCCAAAAGCATATACCAGTGGTCATCCAATCGAAAGTCGACCATTGGGAGTCGCTGAAGACGCGGAGGCGCTGAGGTGCTGAGGCGCTGAGTCGCGGAAGGGCGAAACGCGGAAGGCTGAGCGCGGAGGCGTGAAAGAGCGCGCTGAACTCCGCGGTGGGCACGAAGAAACTTCCGGTTGTACAGGGTCTGAGTGGTCTTTTTTCTGCGGCGGTGGAGTTGCTGATCGGGGGGAGGACTGTGGGTTCGGGGCCCTCCCTCGTGGAGACCGCCTAGTACATGGACGCAGTGAAGATGATTAGTTGAGGTCGAGGACTGTGTGACGAGGTCAAAGTCGTCGAAACGAGGCGATGCCGTAGCATCGTCGAGTGCAGACGGCGAAGAGATCGTCACTCAGGACCGGCGTCAACTAATCAGAATTATTGCGTCCGTGTACTAG
>SKNI01000476.1 GCA_007120615.1 Myxococcales bacterium
CTATTGTAGTGAAAATTTACAATTGCTTTCGTTTGGTGTAGAAGACGTCAATTGACAGAGCCACCCGATATAAGCTTTAACGTAGCGGAACACAGCCTGGAAGTGGTCCTGGATGAGGCGATACGATGAATGAGGAAGATAAATCAAAGGCCGCTCCGCCTTCGATAGCTCACGAGATCAATGACCTGCTATTTCACGCGGTTGTGAATCTGGAGTTTGGGTTGCGGGTGATCAAAGGGGAGACTGGATTGAGTGCGGAGAATCAACAGGCATTACTTGAGAGCCTATCGAGCGCTCATAAGAGTACGATGGCTGTAGCAGACGTGGTGCGTCGAGAGAGTGTTTTCTTGATGAGCAGTCGGTGTTCTGAGGAGGAAGACTCAGAAAGGAAACCAGAACTTTCAACAGAAGAGAACGAAGAAGCTTCATCGCAAGGCGATCAAGATACGTGGGAGAAGCTTAAAGTCGATCATCTCGAGGTATTGCTTCTCGATGACGAATTTCGGATGGGACGTGTCTTCCAACGGATATTGAAGGAGCGGGCCAATGTGAAGATGGCCACCACGGTAAGGGACGCCTGGCGATTGGTGGAGGAACAATCCTTTGATGTCATCTTCTGTGATGTCCATCTTCCGAAAGTATCGGGGATCGATTTTTTTCGAGATCTGGTGGAGCAGAAGCCGGAGCAGGCTAAGCGGGTGATCTTTATCACCGGGGGGCTCTACAGCGAAGAGAGTCAGGAGTTGGTGCGAGAGGTAGAAAACCCGGTGGTCTATAAACCCTTTGAGATAAAGGCGATCGAGGATGCGTTAGATGAGGTGCTTTTCTAATGCAGCCCTGCGGAGGGGGCGACGATTCAGGATGCGATGGCGAGGGGAATTTTTCTTCTCATTCGCCGATGAGGACCGATCTCGGGGATCGAGAAAGGGTCGCCGAAGATCTCGAACCCCTGGTTCTGGTAAAAAGGAATCGCGCTCTGGCGGGCGTTGCACCAGACCCAGCGAGCGGTGGGATAGAGAAGGGGAAGTCTGCCGAGGGTGATGGTCAGAAGATGGCCGCCGATGCCCCGGCGTTGAACGCTCGGAGCGACTGCCATGCCCCGAAGTTGGACGGCAGATTCTTCGGATCCGTCGACCGTCAGAGTGGATTGGTAATAGGAGACGATGGCCAGAACTTCTGGCTTTTGGCCTTCGCCGGCATTCGACCGGGGGCCGAGAGCCGCGAAGTGATGGGTAGTTTCGTCTTCATCGCCGGGAAAATGGGCCAGGCGCGAAGCAGAGAAATGAGGGCGAAGAACGGCGGTCCGAATGGCGAGAATCCGGCGGGCTTCGACCTCTTCGATGGTGAGTTCGAATGGATTCATCGGGAGCTCAATATTCGCCGAAGAACTCGGTCAACGAGCAGTCTAAGGCCCGGGCCAGCTTATAGAGGCTGGAGACCGAAGCGCTGGATTCAGCGCGCTCGATCTGCGAGAGAAGACTCACCGAGAGGCCTGTGCGTCTGGACATCTGCTTGAGGGTCAGGCTGCGATCTTTTCGGGCGGTGCGGATATTTCTTCCGATCGTCAAAAGAAGCTGCTCTTCGGGATCGGTGAGGAGGCCTTTTTCGCGAAGAATTTTCTCTAAGGTGGTGTTGAATTCGTCGACGTCAAAAGGCTTCTTGATATAATCGGAGACGTTATACTTCATCGAAGTCACCGCCGTATCCACCGACGGAAACCCGGTGAAGATAATAATGGCGATATCACTGTCGAATTTCCGAATCTCCTCCAGAACTTCCATTCCGTTGAGTTCGGGCATCATGATGTCGAGGACCACCACGTGGAACTCCTCGGCCTTCAGATTTTCCAGCCCTTTGTTGGGACTGGTCTCGGTGACCACATCATACCCGCTCTGGGAGAGGAGCAGGTCCATATACTCACAGATGTCTTTATCATCATCGATGATAAGAATTTTGATGGTTCGCAATTACGCCCTCCTTCACAGAGCGGTGGGCAGAATACAAGGATAGCTTGGAATCTGGTCGCAGCGCAGAGGTTGCACAAAAAGTAGGTGCGCCGGGGTGGTTGCTCAACTTTAAATCGAGCAGGGTGTTATGTATGAAACGACGAGGGGCTCGAAATATTCATCGAGCACCCCGAAAAAGAGTCAACCCGCACGCCCGGCAACTTTATCGTAGCAAGGGTTGTCAAAGAAAGCCCTTTCAGTCAATGGGCGTTCCGTCAGGGAAATATCTCTCGCCGTCCACGGAGGTAGTGATGGCCGCATAGCGGATACGGATGGTGAGGATTGGAGGGGATGTTATACGGTTTGTAAAACTACGCATCAGACTGCGCAAATGAAGGTCGATGTGGTAGAGCAGCGAAATGAGGAACGAAGTGTCTTGCTATAATAAGGATGATAAACGTCATGGAACCGATCTCCGATCTGATTGAAGTCAGCCTCCAACTCCGAGAGGATCTGGAAGGGGTAGACTTTCAGGAGCCCATTACCCACGCCTATCAGCCGCTGGATTATGCCTGGAAGCCTTACCAACAATATCTCAAGCGCTTCGGAACAAAGCGCCCCCGAGAGGTCTTGATGGTGGGGATGAACCCCGGCCCCTGGGGCATGGGACAGGTGGGGGTGCCCTTTGGGGCGGTGAAGATGGTGCGCGATTGGATGGGCATTGAAGAGCTCGTCGGTCAACCTGATTCGGTTCATCCGAAGCGTCCGGTGGAGGGTTTCGATTGCCCCAAAGATGAGGTCAGCGGGACTCGCCTCTGGGGATGGGCCCGGGATCATTTCGGCGAGGCGGAGCGGTTTTTTGAGAAGTTCTTCGTCTATAATTATTGTCCTCTTCTGATCTATGATGAGGACGGAAAAAATCGAACGCCTCCGAAGTTACGAAAGGCGGAGCGGGCTCAGGTTCTACCTCCCTGCAACGAGGCGCTGCGGTCGACGGTCGCCTATCTACAGCCAGACTTTATCGTGGGCGTGGGAGCCTTTGCTGAGAAACAAATTCGGCGGGCCATGAAAAATAGCGATTTTGATGGAGTTATCGGTCGGGTGCTTCATCCCAGCCCGGCCAGCCCCAAAGCCAATCGCGGCTGGGCTCCACAGGCGGAGGCGGAGTTGAAAGCGTTGGGCATCGAGATCTGAGTGGTAGTTTTTGAAGGTTGATTTATGGGCGGCTGTGTCCA
>SKNI01000651.1 GCA_007120615.1 Myxococcales bacterium
CTTAACTTCCACAAAGGCGATCAGGGTTCCTTCCCTGACTGCGCGCCGGGCCACGATATCGATCTCGCCATGATCGGTGGTATAATTTCGAGTCTCAATCTCCCAGCCCTTCTCTCGCAGATAGGCCGCCGCCAGATCCTCGCCCCTTTCTCCCATTCGAACATGGGCCGACTGTTTCGATGCATCTCGCGACTTACCTTCGGTCATCGCTTCCCCGGATTTAGATCTCTTCTTGCGGCAGCACCCCGGCGAACGAGCGCCGATGCAGAATACAGGGCCCGTCTTGTCTCAAGGCCTCTCGGTGAGCGCCGGTGCCGTACCCTTTATTGGTATCAAATCCATAATTGGGCCACTTCTCGTGGGCCTTGCGCATCACCCGGTCTCGGGAGACCTTGGCCAGAATACTGGCCGCCGCGATCGCCAGACTCCGCCCGTCCCCCTTGACCACTGCCTGCTGCTTCCAGTCCTGGAGGGGAATGATCATATTCCCATCGACCACCACCAGGTCCGGAGGGGCCCCTTGTTCCTCGATCACCTGCTGCACTGCCTGAGCCATCGCCCGAAAGGTGGCCTGCAGGATGTTGATCTCGTCGATCACTTTCGCGTCACAGATCCCGATGGCCATGGGACGATTCTCGGTATGGAGTTGCTCAAAGAGTTCCTCGCGCAACTCCTCGTCAAGTTTTTTGGAGTCATCCAATTTCGCCAGGGTCTTCGGCAGCGGGGAGCTGAGGTCTAGCCAGAAGGCCGCGGCGTGAACCGGGCCGGCCAGGGGTCCCCGCCCCGCTTCATCGACCCCGATAATGGTCTCAATCCCCCGCGCTCTAAGCTCTTCTTCGGTCTCCCCGATTCGAGGCTCTTTCTTTTTAAATAGCGCTCCCTGAGTCACGATCGCCCCCCGCAGATCACGATCTGACTCTTTTTGGCAGCGCTTCGAAAGACAGACTCAAACCTCTTGGCATGATCGGGAGTCATCACCTCACCGGGCTCCCCGATCCACACCGACGTAAAGCTCTTGCCCCCCGACTTTCGGTGAGCATTGACATGCAATGCAAGGGCTAGCGCGACCTGCACGGCGTGCACCTCGGAGCTCCGTGTTCGCTCCCACAGCTCCTGCTGCTCCGAGGTCAAAGCCCCTACTTTCAGGTTGCCCTCCCCGGAGAGGTCCACGTCGTCAAAGCGCTCGCTCAGCACATGTCCGCAGATCTTAGACCACATCGACCGGGCCGCCGAGTCGAGACCATTTCCATTCCATTGGCCCGTCCACTCCGCCACGGATTTTAGCCACCCAAAGGGGCTCTCCGGAATCTGGGATTCTTGTTGCCCTGCGTCTTGTTCCTTCTTGGCCTGCTTACGCACGTCAACAGGATTGACGTTCATCGCCTTGAGGTCGCTCTCCAGCTGAAAGGAACTCATTACGTATTCCGGCAACTCCTGGCGTTGGCGGCGCAGATCTTCGAGCTCTTCCTCGACGGTGTTCAATTCCTTGCGCGCTCGGCGATACTCCGGATCGGCTCGGACCGTATCCAACTTCTCCTCGAGCTTCTCGATGATCCGTCTCAACTTCGCGGCCATGGGGATCCGCTGCTGCAGCTCCGACTCATCTTCGACCCCGGCATGGAGCATCATATGATCGATGCGCTCCCGAAATAGAATTTCATCCTGCAAGACCTGATTGATCCGGCGCCGAATCGAGGCCAACTTCACCTTATGAATGCTCGCCCGACCCATCTTGTTAAAATATTGAAGCAATTGAAATGCGCAGAGAATAAATCCGGGAATCGCAAGAAGTGCGATCGCTCGATGATTTTCGTGGAGCACCATGCTTGTCGCAATCGCCCCCACGGCGATGGCCACTCCAGCCCAGAAAAGCGGAACTCGAACCGGCGACTCCGGCAGCAGGTTTCGCACCTGCCCCTCCTCGGTGCTCTCCTGATCGCGGAGACGATAGAGTTGCTCTCGATACTCATCGAGACGCTCTTCTTTGTTCTCCACAAGCTCCATCTCTTCTTCGGTCATCTCGTCGATCTGGATCTCTTCGAGCTTCGCCCGGGCTCGCGTGAGCTTCTCTTCTACGTCTGCTCCCCGGCCCAATGCTTTCTGGCCGTCTTCGACCTGATGCCCCAACTCCTTGAGCTGATCTTCCATCCGCTCGACCTGCAGCGAGGTCAGATACATCTCCACGATCTCGGGAATCCGGGGATCGTCGCCGAATTGAGACCCCACACTGGTTTCAGGGATCCTGGAGCTGTCAAACCGCCACAGATGGAGCGGTAGAAAGACCTTGAGTTCGGGAAGGTTTAGCTTCCCCTGGAGAAAGGTTTGCACCGAAGATGCACCGGAGACCACATCTTCATATCCTTTGACCCCTTTTCGCTGAAGTCGCACGCTGGCCGCGTCGGCGCGTCGAATGATTCGCAACGTGCCGTGGCTTGATTCCAACACCACTGCAATCTTTGTGGAATCTCCAATCCCCAATCTCGCGCGCTGATCCTCGGTCAATTGTGAGGGATAGAGACACGCCAATACCAGATCGTGGATCGCCTCCACCGAAATACCGGCGGGTAGATCCAATCGGGCCGGAGCCCCACTGGGCTGCAGGCGGCTCGGCCGTTCTACACCGAGAACTCCCTGAAATATTAGTTCACGGATTCGCATGGCGGGGAGCGGGACCTATTCATCAATAGAAGTGGACAAAATCCCTTAACAACGGTTGCAGCATCATACGCTGGATCCACTCGACCGGTAAAGCCTCGCATTCTCCCTTAGAACGTCAAAAAGGGATGCGACTTTCTCATCACCACGATAATGATCGACGTGATAAGAGAGCGGCATCCCTTTCGGGTCCGAATTCAGGATACGGACTTTCGTTTCCTCACACGCCCTTGCGGCTTCGCTTGCTGCGAATACGAGCGCTTTTGCCGGACAGTCCACGCAGATAATACAACTTTGCGCGACGCACACGACCGATCGAACCAAGTACGATCTTGTGAATCCGAGGGCTATGAATCGGAAAGACACGCTCGACGCCGACGCCGTACGAAATCTTACGCACCGTCATGGTCTCGTGAATTCCCGAACCACTGCGAGAGATGACCACGCCCTGAAAAACCTGGACCCGCTCTTTCTCTCCCTCTCGAATCAGCATATGAACCTGCACCGTATCACCGGCAC
>SKNI01000379.1 GCA_007120615.1 Myxococcales bacterium
ATTGTGGTTGCCGGGATGTCGAAATCAGGCCGATCCCCCGCGACCGGCGCCGACGGAAGAAACGCCGCCGGTTGAGGCACCACCGGAGCACACCCCTGCTCCACAAGAGCCAGAACAGGTCCATCTGAGCCGGGCATTATGGACGAACTACGAGCTGATGGCGTCCCTCGAAGAACGGGGGCTCACTCTCTCGGAGCGCCTCGGAGCCGAGTCGACTGGAGATCTTAACTCTCTCTCCGAGCACCAATTTTTTTCTCCGCTCATCGAAACCCTGGAAGCCGACCTTGATGAGTTTCGCCGCGCCGATCCCCACCTCGGCGTGGGCGTCGCCGGAAATCGCCACCGCCTCTTTGATCCCGCCTGGTTGCGGGGGGAGACCACCTATTTTGAACTGGTGGCACTGGTCAATCGCAGCGATCGACGACCCCTGGTCGACAATGCCTGCGGTGAGGTCCGCCTGGTGTATCGTCTGGCCTATGGGGCTTCCCGACTCCCCATGACTCTGACGGTGGACTGGCTTCAGGAACCTCCCGTTGATGGGAGTTGCTCCCATGCTGGCGCCCACTACCGGCTCCCCGAAGGTCTCTCCCAAGAACAGGAGTTGGCCTTTTTATTATCCGATCGCGGCCCGGCTGGTCTGGACCGCCTTCGCCCCCAAGACATTCACCGGGTGCAGGTTAACCTTCAGAGCGTGCGCTGGCCGTCGACGATCCATCCCACCCTGGGAGGGCACGCCGAATACGTCCTTCGCTCCTTTACCGTCGGCCCCGACGGAGTGTTGGTTGCGGAGAAGCTTGAGAATACACCCGACGTCAATGCGCTGCGCACCGATGACGAACTCCGACGAGATCTGCTGGCCTGGATCAAGTCCCCGGAGGTACTAAAGACCATCGATGAAGGCACCGCCCGGATGCCCGATCGTTTCCTGACTGAAAGGGCGATCTCGGTCGCTCCCCGGGGGCATTCCAGGCCTCAGAACCACCCCTTCTCCGCTCTCTTTTCGGCTTCTGATTTCCCGGAGGTCACCTTCGACGATCTTCACGCCGTTCACTCCGGCGCCGGGCTGCTCAAACGCCTCGATGACCATAGCTGTGCGGGTTGTCATCAGGGCCGAGCGCTGGCTGGATTTCACCTCCTCGGAGAAGATCCGGCTGCAACACCCTACGCCAATGCCCTTGCGGTGGCCCTTTCCCCTCACGCCCTCGACGAAGTACGGCGCAGAAAAAAGATCATCGACGCCGAAGCTCGTGACCAACCTGCCGACTACGCCCGCCCGTTTTCTCTTCGCGATCACGACTCCCACTCCGGCGCCTACGGAACGCCCTGTGGCCTGAGCGATGATCCCACCTTCTCGGGCTGGAGCTGCGAAGATGGCCTTCGTTGCCGCCTCTACGATGCCGTCAGGGGTGGCGAAAACCACCTGGGGATCTGCCTCCCCGACGAGCCCTCAGTAGGCGATCCCTGCGAGGTGGGCGAGCTCCGCACCGCCCCATCATTTAGAGCCGACCAGATCGCAGATGCCCGATCACACCCCTGTCCCAGTGGAGCGGTCTGCAATACCAATCGCGTCGGGTTTCCCGGCGGGATGTGCACCTCTTCCTGCTCCAATCCCGGCGAAGACGGCCGCTGCGGTGCCATTGCCATTCTCCACCCCTTTAACCAATGCCTGGCCCGGGCCGAACCCTTTAAAAATTGCCTCACCCAACACGTCAGCCCCGCGGGACTTCGCGGCTGTGACCGGTCCACTCCCTGTCGTCACGACTATATCTGTGCGCAGAATGCTCAGGGCGAAGGCGTCTGCATCCCGCCCTATTTTCTCTTTCAGATGCGCGTCGACGGACACCCCACCCAACCGACGAGTCTAAGCGATAGAGCCCGCCGAATCGTTAACCGCCTGCGGGCCCCCTGAGCAAGTCCGCCTGATCGCTCCCCCTGTTCAGACCTCTCTCACAAGACTGGTTGCCTTGTAGTGCAAAAGAAAGTAACCTATTTACTAGATTTATCTTCCTATCTCTGAGGCTTGCCTTCCTCTTATTAGGATTCGCAGCCTCACCCCGATCTGAAGCAGATGGCGTGCAGATGACAGACGATCGCTTTGACCAACCCGAAGACCTCGCCGATGTATCGGAAGCGACGATGATCGTCGATTCCAATATGCTCAAGCAGGCCCAGGCCAAGCAACAACAGCAGAGCCGCGACCAGGCCTACCTTATCGTTATCTCCGGACCCCACGTCGGGAAGATGTTTAAGGTCGACCAGTCCGAGGCCACCGTCGGCCGGTCCTCCAAGGCCGACATGTACGTCAACGATGTGGGCATCTCCAGAAAACACGCTCGTCTGGTAGCCTACGGTAATGATGTATTTGTTGAAGATATGGAAAGCGCCAACGGCACCTACTTAAACGGAGACCGGGTCAAACGACGAGTTCAACTCGAAGACGGTGATAAGATCACCCTCGGCTCCACGACGATCCTCAAGTTTACCTATCACGATCGCCTCGACGAGACGTTCCAGAAGCAGATGTTCGACGCGGCTCTCCGTGACGGACTGACCGGGGCCTATAATAAGAATTTCCTGCTCAATCACCTCAACACGGAGTTGGCCTTTGCCCTGCGTCATGGCACTCCCCTGAGCGTGATCATGTTCGATGTCGATCATTTCAAGCCGGTCAACGACACCTACGGACACCTCGCCGGAGACGCGATCTTAAAGCGCCTCGCCGAGATTTCGATATCCACGCTTCGCACCGATGATATCTTTGCCCGCTACGGAGGCGAAGAATTTACCATCGTCTCCCGCGGAACCACCCAGGAGAGAGCGGCGATCATCGCCGAGCGACTCCGTCAGATCATCAACAAGACCGACTTTATCTTCGACGGTCAGCATATCCCGATCACCGTAAGTCTCGGCGTCGCCGGTCTCCCGGACACTCCGGCTCAAACCACCGATGATCTCATCGGGGCTGCTGATGCGGCGCTCTACCAAGCCAAGAACAGCGGTCGAAATCGGGTCTGCGCCGCGAAATAATCCTTGGTGGTTCAGGGCTCGCAACGCTTGCTATTTAGATGGCATCCGGAAAAGCGAGAGAAGTTCAAAAGCAAGGGAAATCGCCAAGAAGCCAAGGGGCCAAGGACGCGAAAGAAGGGCAGGAAAAGGGGCGGTTATATGGATG
>SKNI01000123.1 GCA_007120615.1 Myxococcales bacterium
AGCAGTGGTAGTCTGGGGGAGAGTAACTACAATTGATTGGTTGAATGCTGAGGGAGGAAGATATGGATATCGGGGTAATTGGAGGTGGTTCCTGGGGTACGGCACTTGCGAAATTACTGGCCGAAAATGGCCACGATATCTCATTATGGGTGCATGAGCCCACCCTGGCCGAGACGATGGCCCGAACCCGTGAAAATCCCACCTACCTTCCGGGCTTTTCGTTGCCGCCGAATCTGAAGCCTACCAACAGCATGAAGGAGGCCGTTTCCGACCGAGAGATGATCTTGTCGGTGCCACCGAGCCACGTGCTGCGCGAGGTGTTGGGACGGGCCGTCGAATTCTTGCCGGTGGGAGTGCCCATCGTCAGTGCGACCAAAGGAATCGAGAATGAGACTCTCCTTCTGGTCAGCGGGATTTTTGAAGACGTGCTGCCCTCCAAATACCATCCCTTCCTGTGTTATCTCTCGGGTCCCAGTTTTGCCAAAGAGGTGGCCGCCAAAAAGCCAACGGCCGTGACGATCGCATCTTATAATCACCAGTTGGCAGTGAAGATGCAGAACGTCTTTAGCTGCGAGTTTTTCCGGGCGTATACCTCCAATGACGTGATCGGAGTCGAGATCGGTGGGGCCTTAAAGAATGTCATCGCCATCGCTTCCGGGGCGGTCAGCGGGATGGAGTTGGGGCTGAATGCCTCGGCAGGCATGATCACTCGTGGGCTTCATGAGATCACCCGACTGGCCGTACGCCTGGGGGCCAATCCGTTGACGTTGACGGGAATGGCAGGGATGGGCGACCTGGTGCTGACCTGCACCGGGGGGTTGAGCCGTAATCGAACGGTGGGCTTTAAGCTCGGTCAGGGGATGACGATTGAGGAGATCCTCGACGATATGAATATGGTCGCCGAAGGAGTTAAGACCTCAAAGAGCGTCTACGATCTTTCCCGGCAGATGGGAGTGGAGATGCCGATCTCGGAGCAGGTCTACCAGGTGCTCTACGAGCAAAAGAAGCCGGAGCAAGCGGTCATCGATCTGATGGCCCGTACGCTCAAGCCCGAGATGGGCGGCTGGATGTGATCTAAATGGTGATATTTGGGGATGGGTAGATGGTGTCGGGGTCCGTCATAAGTGGTTGATTATTATGGGTTCTGGGGTCGTTTTTTGGGTAAAAGTGCTCATGGGAGCGACCGATATGAGTTATGTATTGAGCAACCTCGATTTTGAATATCGCTGGGCTCGAGAATCGAGAGGGGGAGAGCCCCCAAAGGTCGTCTTTGATGTGGCGCGGCGCTGGGAATCGATCCTGCGGCTCATCGTCCCCGACGCTCACGTATTGCCTGTGGAAGCGGCCCAAACTGGATTTTCGTCCGACATTCAGGCCGGTCGACAACTCACCGTATGGGGTTGGACGCCAAAAATCGTTGAGGAAGCAAAGAAACGGGGCCTGGTGATCGATGCACCAGAGCTGGAGGTTGTGGGCATGGTGAATGCGAAGACGTTTTCTCATCGCTTTGAGAAACGCCAGGGCTGGTCGCTTCCCGGAGCTGGTCTCACAGAGACGATCGAGGAGGTGGAGAGAGGCATCCGGTCTATCGATGGGACCTGGGTATTGAAGCATCCCTGGGGAGTCAGCGGTCGGGAGCAGCGGCGGGGAGAAGGAGTACTCTGCGATGGAACTCGTCGCTGGGCGGAGCGGGTCTTCGGGGAGGGGGAGGCGTTGATTCTGGAGCCTTTCCTGGATGTAGAAGAAGAGTATTCATTGCATTTTGAAGTAGGGCCACAGAGAGTTGAGGAGGTGGGGGAGTGTATTCTGCACACCGGAAGTGCCGGGACCCTTCGGGGGATCGGAGTTTCGAGTTCCCGAAGGGCTCCCCGTGCCATTCGGGACGGTGCGGCGCAGGCGGCGAGAGCGGTGGCTCAACGAGGTTATGTGGGGCCGGTGGGAATCGACGCGATGGTGGGTAGATGGAAGGGAAAACACCTGATGCGGCCGGTTACCGAGATCAACGCTCGGATGACCTTTGGCCGCCTGGCCCTGGCCTTATGGTCGCGTCTGGAGGGCGATAAAGCGGGAAGAGAGATGATCTGGGTTCATCCGACCAGGGGCGAATCTTCGCCCGTTCCCAGGCCCTGGCCCGATCGATGGGAGCGAGGTAGCTTTGCGCTGCCCGATGATGTCGACCCCGGACAACGCTCCCGAACCTATGTGGAGCTTCGCACTCAGGAGTCTGCCTGAACGGAGCGTTCCTCCTCGGGCAGTCCCTCGGGCATGCATTCGGGACAGGGACACATCTCGCGCAGCTTGTTGAACGAATAGATTCCCGAATCATGTCCGTCACCCCAGGTGATCGTGAGGGCGTAATTTCCCACCTGTTGGACGTCGATGACCTCGACCTGGCGGTGGGCGGTAATGGGTTGCCATTTGGGAGGCCCTCCGGAGTGACCCTGACAATGAGCACAGGGGCAATAACCCCGGAGATAGGGGGTCGGGTAGACGCTGATATGATCGTCGCTAAAGCGCATACGCAGCGCATCACGGGCCGATTTATATTCGATTTCTACGGGATGAGGAAAGTATCCCATGGTGACACCTCGATGGCGGGAAAGTAAAAGTTACGACGAGGAAACAGATTTGCCGAGGGCAATATTCTGTTGGAACCCTTACCTACCGGGCCATCGGCGTCAATCGTCGGACCAGACTTATTCGAACCCATCCTTGACCGCAGAGTCCACGACTTATCTTTGATGGTGTTGGCAACCCTCATGATTCGCCCGCCGGAGTAAGGGGCGATCGAGAAATGACTCAGACGGGAGAATGAGACGATGGAAGTAGCAGAGATCATGACGCCAAATCCGGAGCGATCCGAGGTCACAGAAACCGTGCGCCAGGCTCTTTTAAAATTAGTGGAGCTCGATGTGCGTCATCTACCGGTAGTCAACCGCGAGGAGTTGGTGGGAATGATAAGCGACCGGGACCTGCGGGCATTTATTTTGCCGATGGCATCGGAGTTGGAGACCGTCAATACGGCGGACGCCCGTTTTGAACAAACGGTGGGCGATTTGATGCAGGGGGACGTAATCAGCGTGCACCCGGAAACCGATATCAGTGAGGTCATCGATCTGATGATCGACCACCGGGTGGGCGCGATTCCGGTCGTGGAGTCTCTTACGGGAGC
>SKNI01000234.1 GCA_007120615.1 Myxococcales bacterium
GTAATCGTCGGCCGGATCATCGCAACTGGAGGGATATTCACCAGGTTCAAAGGGCGGATCATCCTGATTCTGGTTTTGCTCCTGGTTTTGATTCTCTTCCTGATTGTCCAGCTCCGAATCTCCACAGGCGCCGATGGCTCCCGCGAAGCTGACCAGCGTCAACAGTGCGACCGTCTTCCATAACATTCTCTTCATTCTAACCTCTCCTGAATCGTTGGTCGCTTATTGATCGAGCAATTCCAGCGGCTCGAAGCTCACCAATCGTTGAAATTTTTCAAATCGTCGTTTGATGATATCGTAATCGAGCTTTCGCATCGCTTCCAGACTAAAGTCTTCCACACAGAAACTCGCCATCACACATCCTACCACCGTTGCCTGTCGCAAATCACGGGGGCGTATGCTGCCCTGTCCTACAAGATATCCGAGCAGCCCCCCGGCAAAAGTGTCTCCGGCCCCCGTGGGATCGAAGACCGACTCCAGTGGATAGGCCGGCGCAAAGAAGATGAGGTCGTCGGAAAAACAGAGCGCCCCGTATTCGCCGCGCTTAATCACCACATGGCGCGGGCCCATCTTCTGAATCTCACGAGCCGCCTGGACCACGTTCGCCTTGTCGGCAATTTTACGGGCCTCCGACTCGTTGATGATGACCATATCGACGCGAGAGAACACCAACTCCAGGCGCTCTGGCTTGCTGTCGATCCAGAAATTCATCGTATCACAGGCCACCAACTTTGGATCTCGAACCTGGTCGAGCACTTCCAGTTGGAGGTCGGGATCGATATTGGCCAGAAATACGGCATCGGCGTCGCAATAGTCCTGGGGAAGCCGGGGATGGAAATCTCCGAACACATTGAGTTGGGTATCCAGGGTGATCGCTTCGTTGAGGTCGAAGCCGTATTTGCCCTCCCATCGAAAGGTCTTTCCCTCCACCCGGTGCAGACCTTCGCAGTCGACGTTGCGACTTTTCAGAAAGTCGATCTCCTTCTCCGGGAAATCATCACCCACCACTGCGACGAGTTGGACCTCCTCGAAATAGCTCGCCGAAGTCGAGAAAAACATCGCCGACCCCCCGATGGCCTCATCGGCCTTTCCAAAAGGGGTCTCTACAGAATCGAACGCCACCGAACCAACGACCAGCAAACTCATGAGATTCTCACTTCCTGCGGCCCTCACCGAACCGTCTCTGGGTTACTTGACCAGGATTACTACGATTGTCGCACATTATGGACGCGGGGACTCATCTCGAAATTTCGCCAACTTCTTGCGCACATGAGCGGGCTCTTTCTCTCCCGGCGAGCCCAATTGACCACAGGCGGCCATCTCGTCGTCTCCCCGGGTGCGGCGTCGATAGACACCCACATTGCGGTCGACCAGATATTGCTTGAACGCGTCGATCGTCTTCTCCGACGGCGTCTCAAAGGGAGTGCGCGGATGAGAATTAAAGGGGATCAGATTGATCTTCGATGGGATACCCCGGGTCAACTCAATCAAACGCTGTGCATCATCGAGGGTATCGTTGACGTCCTTGATCAATACGTATTCGAAGGTGATTCGTTCTCGGTTGGAGAGAGGAAACTCTCGTAGCGCCTCGAGAAGGGCCTCGATATTCCAGCGATCATTGACCGGCATGATCTCGCTTCTGGTCTTATCCGTCGTGGCATTGAGGCTGATGGCCAGTTGCACGTCGGTCTCTTCGCCGAGGCGCTTGATGGCCGGCACCATCCCCGAGGTCGACACCGTGATGCGTCGCCTGGAGAAATTGAGCCCCTGGTCATCGGTCAGGATGTGAATGGCCCGAATCACGTTGTCCACGTTATGAAGGGGCTCGCCCATTCCCATAAAGACGATATTTCCGATATGACCGTTCACGTCTCCCATCTGACGACGGGCCTGAACGACCTGATCGACGATCTCTGCGGTAGAGAGGTTTCGATGCAGGCCCATCTTCGCGGTATAACAGAAGGTGCACCCCATCGCGCAGCCCACCTGGCTGGAGATGCAGAGGGTATTTCGACCGTCCGCCGGGATAAAGACCGTCTCTACCACCGCGCCGTCCTCACAACTAAACGTGAGCTTCGCCGTTCCGTCCGGCGAGTCGTGGGCTCCCTTAAACTTCAGCGGTGATACCCGAGCTCGCTCGGCCAGCTGGCTTCGCAGGTCCTTCGACAGATTAGTCATCTCGTCGAATTCCTGAGCCATATGAGTAAAGAGCCACTGAAAGAGTTGCTTTCCTCGAAAACCAGGCTCCCCAAGTCCTGCTTTGAGTAATTGGGTCAACTCCCCCTGGGAGAAGTCCATCAGATCGATCGTCTCTGCCCCCTCTTTGAGCTTCTCGGCTGCCTCGGCAACATGGACGGGCATTTCGGATGTCATGGTAATACTCTCACAGAAACAAAAACGGGGCTGCTGGTCGGAGAGAGAGTACGCGTAATGGCACAAAATCTCAAACCTCACAGCCCCGATGCTTCAGGACTCGCTATTTCCAGGGGTTGAGAAGCTCAACCTCGGGGAAATACCTGGATATCGCTGAAGAAGTACTTGATTTCAATCGCCGCGTTCTCCAGAGAATCCGACCCGTGGACCGTATTCTCTTCAATTCCACTGGCGTAGAGCGCTCGCAGGGTGCCTTCGTCGGCATCGTCGGGGTTGGTCGCTCCCATGACCTCGCGATTCTTGGCGACGGCATTGTCCCCTTCCAGGGCCATGACCACAACCGGTCCCCGGGTCATAAATTCCACGAGTTCCCCAAAGAAAGGACGCTCTCGGTGAACCGCATAAAAACCTTCCGCTTCTTGCTGCGAGAGGTGAACCATTCGAATCCCGACCGGAGTGAGTCCTTCTTCCTCGAAGCGGGCGATGATTTTCCCGATGACATTTTTCTCGACGCCGTCGGGCTTGATGATGCTCAGTGTTTGTTCAATGGCCATGGTACTGACTCCTGATTACTTCGGTGGTGATGTAAATGAACTCAAAATAAACGTCTTCTACTTCAGCAGTCCCTGAAGGGTGGTGCCGATATCGGCCGGCGAGAGCGCAACGGAGATGCCCGCTTTCTGCATGGCCGCGATCTTCTCTTCTGCCGTGCCTGTTCCGCCACTGATGATGGCACCGGCGTGTCCCATTCTTTTGCCGGGAGGAGCTGTTCGGCCCGCGATAAATCCGGCGACGGGTTTGCTCATATTTGCTTTAACCCAGGCTGCCGCCTCTTCTTCCGCCGTTCCACCGATCTCGCCGATCATTACGACTGCGTCGGTATCGGGATCGTTTTCAAAGAGCTCCAGAGCGGTGATGAAGTCCATTCCGTTGATCGGGTCTCCACCAATACCGATGCAGGTGCTCTGACCGATATCCAGCGCTGTAAGCTGGCCTACGGCTTCATAGGTGAGCGTGCCGGAGCGGCTGACCACGCCGACGCGCCCTTCTTTATGGATATGACCGGGCATAATCCCGATCTTACAGGCGCCGGGAGTGATCACACCGGGGCAATTGGGCCCGATCATGGTCACCCCTTTGTCGGCGACGTACCGATTGACGGTGACCATATCCTGAACGGGAACTCCTTCGGTGATCGTGACGATAAGTTCTACGCCCGCTTCGGCCGCTTCCATCATCGCATCCGCAGCAAACGGCGGGGGCACGTAGATGACCGTGGCGTTACAACCGGTCTCCTCGACGGCCTCACGAACCGTGTTGAATACGGGCACACCGTGAATGGTCTGGCCACCCTTACCGGGCGTGACACCGCCCACGATATTGGTGCCGTATTCCAGCATCTGTTTTGTATGGAAACCACCGGTGGAACCGGTAATTCCCTGAACGATAAGTCGTGTCGATTTATCAACGAGAACGCTCATTTTCTAACCTCTATATGCAATCGCGGCCGGGCCGCTTCGAAAATCTCGATCGGGACAGTCTGCCAATAGATTCAGCCGCCGATCAACTCGATGGCCTTCTTGGCACCGTCGGCCATGGACTCGGCGCTGACGATATCAAAGGGGGACTCCTGCAAGATTCGCCGTCCGGCTTCCACGTTGGTGCCGGCCAATCGAACCACCAGAGGAACTTTCAACCCCACCTCTTCAACTGCGGCGACCACACCTTCGGCGATGACGTCGCATTTCATAATTCCACCGAAGATATTGATGAAGATGCACTCCACGCGCTCATCACCGGTGATGATTTTGAAGGCTTCCGTCACGGTCTCCGCATCGGCACCACCGCCAACGTCGAGGAAGTTTGCCGGCTCCCCGCCGTAATGCTTGATGATGTCCATGGTTCCCATGGCCAGTCCGGCTCCGTTTACCATGCAGCCGATATTTCCATCGAGATTCACGTAGCTCAACCCATGTGCTTTGGCGGCGAGCTCTGCGGGGTCCTCTTCAGACTCGTCGCGAAACTCTTCCACCGCCGGCTGGCGATAGAGCGCGTTGTCATCGAAGTTCATCTTCGCATCGAGTGCGATCAACTCACCTCCGGTGGTCACTACCAGGGGATTGATCTCGGCGGTGGAAGCATCTTTCTCCACAAAGGAGGCGTAAAGAAGCTTCATGAATTTCACGGCCTGAAATACCGTCTTTCCTTCCAGACCAAGGGCAAATGCGATTTGCCGAGCCTGAAAATCAGCCAGCCCTGTCAGGGGGTCGATGACCACCTTGTGAATCTTTTCGGGGGTCTCCTCTGCGACGGTCTCAATCTCCACGCCACCCTCGGTGGACGCCATCAAAACCACGCCGTCGTTTTCTCGGTCCACGACCAGCCCGAGATAGAGCTCTCGGTCAATATCGACGCCGGACTCCACATAGAGTCGGCGGACCAACTGTCCTTCGGGACCGGTCTGGTGGGTCACCAGGGTCTTGCCCAGGATATCTTCGGCGTGCTCCCGAACTTCGTCGATGGTTCGAGCCAATTTGACGCCGCCGGCCTTGCCGCGACCTCCGGCATGTATCTGGGCCTTGATCACCCACAACTCTCCTCCGATTGCCTTGGCAGCTTCCACTGCTTCGTCGACCGAAAACGCTGGCTTTCCTTCTGGGACCGTTACCCCGTAATCGCGAAAGATCATCTTCGCCTGATATTCATGAATATTCATGCCGTTT
Organism: Myxococcales bacterium; assembly: GCA_007120615.1. Classification (GTDB taxonomy): domain Bacteria; phylum Myxococcota_A; class Bradymonadia; order Bradymonadales; family Bradymonadaceae; genus SKNI01. Next base: position 5,097 of record SKNI01000234.1, read on the forward strand.
AACCTTCCTTCTCGAAGAGCGATTCATGCCTTGAAATTTGCCGTCTAATCTACCCGAATACTCTACCGACGGGCCCGGTGGGCCGTCTCTATACCGATGGTGTCCCAGAGCGTCAAGACTGAGCAACCTTCACCGGTCCTCTTCCTGCCCGAGACCTACTTCCATGATCGGCACCTTTAGTACCTGAGAGAGCAATTGTCCCACCTGATGGGTGCTCTCTTTGTCAGTGGATGCCTCGATCACCGGAATCATTCGGCCCGACTCATCTCTTACGAGCAACATAAAGGCATGGAGACGGCCCGCTCGTTCGGACTTATTGACCGGGAATTCGGTCATCCCGTAGACCACCGCTTCCACTTCCTCGAAAGACACTGCTATGGAGCTGCCGGAAAAGGCAGTCGGCCAGGACAGAATCCGGCGAGGAATGTCGAGTTCACAGATCAGTCGTTCCCGGAGACTGGATCTGCGACCCACCTTAAATAAAAAGGCCCCCACCACGAGCACCGCGGTAAAGACCATGATCTCCCAGATCGACCCCAGCCCACTCCCGCTTCGAAATAAGACCATGAACACCGCAAGCCCCAGAAGCATCACGCCTCCCCAGAACCCCCAGGGAATGATCGAGGGATCGTCGCGCTTGCCAAGAATCTCAAGCCTGCTCCCGGGAATCTCCCGGACCCTCGGTTCATAAACCAGCGAGGGATCATCGGACTCGATTCGGCGTGGGATCACCGTCGGCTTGCAGACATCGTCATTCTGCTTCGAGAGCTCCTTCCCGCTGGAGATGGCTATCTTGTCGACCCGTTCGTCTTTGCTCATTTTCGTTCGACTGCCTAATTTTAGATACTCATTACCTCATACGCAGACCTAACAGGTTTGTCGGCAAACACAATCCCCGGCGCTGAGACGCTGAGACGCTGAGACGCTGAGACGCTGAGACGCTGAGACGCGGAAGGGCGAAGCCTGGAAGGCTGAGCGCGGAGACCCGATAGAGCGCGCTGAACTCCGCGGTGGGCACGAAGAAACTGCTCGCCTTGGGCCTGGGGTGGACCATCAGGTCTTTGGCGCCCACGGAGCTCTAAATTGTCCGATTACCAGCGCCCTGTTTCGTGTGAGAGGTCCATCTCGTCCGCTCGCGAGCGCCCTGTTTCGTGTGAGAGGTCCATCTCGTCCGCTCGCGAGCGCCCTGTTTCGTGTGAGAGGTCCACCTCGTTTGCTCGCGAGCGCCTTGCTTTGGGCAGGAGGTCGGAGAAAACGCGATGGCCAGCAGTAATAATGTGGCCCTTATGCGCCGCCGTTTAGGCGTACATATCAAAGGTTAAAGGTGTTTCCACCGCGACCAAAAAACCAGCCACCCCATACGAACTGGACGTTTCTTCGTGCCCACCGCGGAGTTCAGCGCGCTCTACCGGGCCTCCGCGCTCAGCCTTCCGCGCTTCGCCCTTCCGCATTCAGCGTCTCAGCACCTCCGCGTCTCCGTGCCTCCGTGCCTCCGCGTTCAGCGCCTCTTGACCTTAGCGTTGAGCCCGTGTTGTACTCCCGCTCAATAGGGCCCCCAAAATTGACTCGGCCCCTTAATACCTAAGGAGAACCACGTGAGTACTTTTCTCTCAGAATTCAAACGAACCCATATGTGCGGAGAACTCCGCGCCAGCGATATTGGCAGCACCGTCACGATCATGGGCTGGGTTGCCAAGCACCGCGACCTCGGTGGCATGGTATTTATCGATCTGAGAGACCGGGCCGGCGTGGCCCAGCTGCGCTTTGATCCCGATGAGGCTCCCGAAATCAGCGAACAAGCCAACCGCCTTCGCTCGGAGTGGTGCATCGCCATTCGCGGTGAAGTCGTCAGTCGCGGAGAAAACACAAATCCCGATATGCCCACCGGCGAAGTGGAAGTGGTCCCCCATACCCTGGAGGTATTTTCCAGCGCCAAGACCCCGCCCTTTGTGATTCGAGACGAGCCCGACGCTCACGAAGATCTTCTGTTGAAGTATCGATATCTCGACCTGCGGCGCCGACCGCTTCAGGAAGCCCTTTTGACCCGCAGCAAGGTCAACGGGATCACCCGGCAATATCTACTGGAGAACGGCTTCGCCGAGTTCGAAACCCCCGTTTTGACGCGGTCCACCCCCGAAGGAGCCCGGGATTATCTGGTCCCCAGCCGAATTCACCCCGGGCAATTTTACGCCCTGCCTCAGTCGCCCCAGATCTTTAAGCAGCTGTTGATGGTCTCCGGTTTTGATCGCTATTTCCAGATCGTCAAATGCTTTCGAGACGAGGACTTACGGGCCGATCGGCAACCGGAGTTTACCCAGATCGATATGGAGCTGTCCTTTGTGACCGCCGAAGACGTCATGGAGATCTGCGAAGGCTTGATGAGCACCATCTTCCAGGGAGTTCACGGCCTCGACGTGGAACCGCCCTTTGAGCGCCTCACCTATCATGAGTCCATGCGTCGATTCGGAGTCGATAACCCGGATCTGCGCTACGGCCTTGAGATCGACGATGTCTCCGAAGATGTCGCCAATTCCGACTTTCGAGTCTTCTCCGCCACCGTCGAAAACGGCGGTGTGGTGCGAGGGTTGCGCGTAGAGAATGGCGACGAACTCTTCAGCCGAAAAGATATCAACGGCTTTGAAGACCTGGTCAAAATCTACGGTGCAAAAGGTCTGGCATGGGTAAAAGTGAAAGAAGACGACTGGAGCGGGCCGATCGCCAAATTCATCGGCGCCGACGAACGAGCCGCCATTGCCAGTACGATGAGCGCCGCCCCCGGCGATCTCCTGGTTTTTGTCGCCGACCAGGAAGACGTGGTCTGCCCTGCCCTGGGTAATCTGCGAAAAGAGATGGCCCGACGTCTCGATCTTATCGATAAATCGGAATTCCGGTTCTGCTGGATCACCGACTTCCCGATGTTTGAATACGATAAAGAAAACGATCGCCTCCAGGCCATGCACCACCCCTTTACCAGTCCCACCGTAGAGGACTTAGAGCGCCTCGACGGCGACCCTCTGGCCCTCAACACTCAGGCCTATGACCTGGTGCTTAACGGCAATGAAATCGGCGGCGGCTCCATTCGAATTCACAGCCAGGACGTGCAGCAGAAGATCTTCGAATTGCTCGGCATGTCCGAAGAGGAAGCCCGGGCCAAATTTGGATTCTTGCTCGACGCCCTGGAATACGGAACTCCTCCCCACGGTGGGATTGCCTTCGGTGTGGACCGACTTATCATGCTTCTCACCGGGGCCGACCGCATCCGACAGGTCATCGCTTTCCCGAAAACCACCCGAGCCGCCGATCTCATGGCCGAGGCCCCCAGCGATATCGACGACCATCAACTTCGGGAGTTGCACCTGAAGTCGACGGCCAAAGAAAAACCAAAAAATCAATAAACCATTGATTTACATGACGTAATCGGGAATTTAATAATCCGACGTCCCTGTTTGGAGTTCAAGGCGAGCATTTGGCTGCAATTTCTCGTACCCGAGCGGCTCGCCTATTGACACATATTTGCCCCGTCCAGTAGCGTGCGGCCTCTTTACAGCGCGGCGAAGATTCGCCGTCGAAAAATACATCCACTTTCTGCTTCTCGTTTGTCGTCTAAGGTGGCGGCCGACGATAGAAGCGGGCTCGAAGAAGACCGTCGGGCAATGTTTCGATCATCGGAGCGGTGAATTCATGCCGAGAACATTTAAAGCGACCATAGCCCTGATCGTGACGCTGATAATCGTCGCGATTCTCACGATTGTCAGTATCGTTCAGTCCCACCAGACGACACGAGAGATGATCAACGTGCGTCAGGACGTCAACGATATGAACCGGGCGATGTCCCGAATGCAGAACCAATTGGAGCGCGGCGTTACCGTCTCCGGGGCTGCTTCCGGTGGGGCTGCCTCCGGAGATCGCTACGCTCAGGCGCTAAACGATCCCGACAACCTGCTCCAGGCCACCACCGATCAACTGATTTACCCCGACGCCGTCCCCGGCGGCACCCTTCGGCGATGGGTCAGCAGCGACCCCGCAGGCTTTAACTGGCTGACCGAAAACTCCGTGGACGTGCGCGATATCCAGTATTATGTCCACAACACTTTTGCTCGCCAGGACTTCAACAACCCTGACAATTACGTCCCCGAATTGGCCTACAAAATAACGGCCAACGAAGACCGCACCGAATATATCGTGCACCTGCGCGAAGGGGTCTACTGGCATACTCCAAACGTCGATATGGGCGACCCCCGCTATGAGTGGCTCCGAGAGCGCCGCGAATTAACCTCTGAGGACGCCGTCTTCTATTATGAGATGGCCATGAATCCGGAAGTGGAAGCCGCTCACGCCGCCAACTACGTCGAAGACATCAACACCGTCGAAGCCATCGACAAATACACCTTCCGGGTTACCTGGGATAAATCGGTCTATCACTCCGAATCGACCATTCTTCTCGGATATCCCCTTCCCAAGTGGCTCTTCACCCGCGACCGCGACGGAAACGAATATGCCGAAGAAGAGATCCCGGCGGAATTCAATAATCACTGGTCCGTGGATACCCCCATCGGAACCGGTCCTTATACTTTCGACTCTTTTGAGACCGGCAACCGAATCGTATTGGAACTCAACGAAGACTACTGGGGCGAGTCGCCCCCCATCGAGCGCATCGAATACCAGATCATTCGTGACCCGGAGCAGGGATTTGCCCGTCTGCTGAGCGAACAACTGGACTTCCTGCCCAGCGTCTCCGAACCCCGCTATCGAAGTGAGATTCTGGAGGGACCAGCAAACAGTCCCTTTAAGACTGGAGAGTTGGAACACCAGATCCTGGATCGATTCGCCTACCATTATATCGGTTGGAATATGGACGGAGATCTCTTCAACGATCGAAACGTCCGCAAAGCCATGACCCTGGCCTTCAACCGGGAAGGTATCATTGAAAATATTATGTACGGACTGGGAGAATTGCAGACCGGCCCCTATTATTACCAGCACCCGGCGACCAATCCCGATATTGAAGCCCTTCCTTATGACCTGGACCGGGCCGCTGAATTGTTGGATGAAGCCGGCTGGACGGACACCACCGGCGACGGAATTCGCAATAAGACCATCGACGGCGAAGTTCATAACTTCCGCTTTACGCTGACCGCCTACAACCAACCCACCGTGCGGACCTGGACCAACGTGTACCGCGAGGATTTGCGCACCATCGGAATCGATATGCGCACCGACTTCGTCGACTGGCCCCTGATGCAGCGCCGCATGGAGGAGAAGACCTTTGATGCGTTCACCGGGGGCTGGGGTCTGAGTTGGCAGATTGACCTCTACCAGATCTGGCACTCCAGCCAGGCCGACATCCCTCGTGGTTCCAACCGAGTTGGCTTCCGCAACGCCGAGGCCGACGAACTCATCGATACTCTTCGGGAGACCTTTGACCCCGATGAGCGCCTCGCGATGCTCCATCGGTTCCACGAGATCGTCCACGAAGAGCAACCCTACTCCTTTTTCTATGCCCCCAAGAACGTGGTGGCCTGGAATCCCCGGGTGAAGAACGTGATCCTCAACGATATTCGACCGCAGGCCTATTCGCTGCCCTGGTATATCGATGAAGCGCCCTGATACCGACCGACGACTCTTCGAGATGGTTCGTGTGAAGGACGTGACCCCTGGCTTTACCGGCGAGACGATATGATCACCTATATCATCAAACGCGTGTTGTTGATGATCCCGACCTTCGCGGTCATCTCCATGATCATCTTTTTGGTGCTCAACCTGGCGCCCGGGGACCCGGCCGCCCAGGCTGCTGCCGACGGCACCGAGACCGTCTCCCAGGACGCTCAGGAGAGCTATCGAATCTTCAAAGAGCAGTTCAACCTCGATAAGCCCATCCTTATTAACACCCGCTTCAACCTTACCCTGGAGGACGTAGAGGAAGAACTGCAGATCCTGGCCGATTCCCGTCGCCCGATCTGTCCCGACGAGGAAGTGCAGCGAGAATTGGAAGAGCAGCAGGAGCAAGAGGAAGAATTAGGAGCCGTCGCCGCTCCCGATACTCCCGCCGCAGACGATGATGAGCCTGGGATCGACGAATTAGAGATCGCTGACGAAATCGACGAAAACTGTATTGCTGTCGGCGACCGTCCCCGCTCCGGACGCATCATTTCCGCCCAGGAAGACCTTCAGAACTGGGGCAATTACGCCGTCCTTCAACTCTTAGAGATCGCCCGGGAGCACGAACGCGTCGACATGAGAGTATTGGCGCTCAATCAGGTCTCCACCAATGCCCGCCGTCCGCGGCTGGCACGGTCCAACCCCGATCCCCCCCCGGAGATTCGAGAACAGAACCGCGTCATCAGTCGCGAAAATAACGAGTTCCGAAGATGGCGGGTCGCCTTCGACGCCGACGCCGACGCCGTCGACGAACAACTCGAGGAAAACTGGCTCCCCTGGCTCGAAGAGAATCGAAGCCGGTTTGAGTATTCGACCGCCGACAAAGTGGGAATCTTCTTCTTAGACACTCGATTTGCCAAATATTGGGAGAACCTCCTCAAATTCGACCTCGGAATCAGCACAGAAGACCGTCAACCGGTTCGTGACGCTCTCATACAGAAGCTTCCCTA
>SKNI01000103.1 GCA_007120615.1 Myxococcales bacterium
TCCCGGTGGTCGAAAAGCACGAGTTCGGCGATTTCCTCGATGTCCACGTTGTCGGGATCAATAAAGAGAATCGTTTGGGCGAGCCGCTCCTTGACCAGGTTCGACTCGCCGCCAAAGAGCCGGTATCTCAGAGTCGGCAGCGCTGGCAACGCCGATCGCAGCATCGCCCACACCTTCGGCTCTGGGAGGGACTCGTTTGTGGGATCCCCGGTGGACATCAGCGTCAATGATGCCACTCGCTCTGGGGCCTTAATCGCCACCTCCTGGGCCACGAACCCACCCAGCGATAGCCCTATCAGGTGGGCCTGCTCTACAGCGCAGGCGTCCAACACCGCCAGCGCGTCCTCGGCCATATCTTCCAACGAGTAGGCCTCCTCCCGCCGCCACTCCTCCATCCAATCCGACGCCCCCGTCCCCCGCTGATCGAATCGAATCACCCGAAATCCGGCCTCCCCCAGCGCTGCCATGAATTCTCGCGGCCAGAAGATCCCGTCCCCGGCCATCCCTGAGTTCAGTAACACCGCTCCCAGCTCCTCGCCTGCCGGTCGCCGATCCTCGTACCAGAGCCGCACCCCGCTCCCCTCGGCAAACCCCGTCCTTCCCGACACCACATGGGAGAGATCACGATTTGAGACCCGCTTGATGATCTCATCCGTCTCGGGCGGCAATCGTGGCCCCCCGAGGAGCAGGAACGCCACCAGAGCCAGCAGTCCCAGAGCGAGCGTTATGAGCACATAGATCATAGTCTTCGTCTACCATTACTCATAGAATTTTCTCGATCTCGGCAACCTCATCGGATTTACCAAGGGCCCTCAACGAAGGGAGAATTTCTTGCCGAATCTCTTCGACAGCATCGTAGCATTGGAATGTTGCCGATCTCGCGATCGCTCGGGGGGTGAGATCCTCATATTCCGCGGCGATTCGACGAATCTCAATAATGTCATTGGCGGTCAATTTCTCAAGACATGCGGCAGCGATTATAGAATCAGAACTGTCTAGGCAACAGATTTCTGCATGGGCTCGTTCAGTTCCAATGGCAGTGAGTGCATCGACGCAATAGCGACGGTCTCTATATGATGGAAAAACAACTCGTTTCGAGCACTATCAGTGATTACGTCAGGGGCATCACCTTTGAAGATGATGGATCGGCAGATGGGGTGAGCCTGAAGACGGGCTATTCTCATTTCAGCTATATCTTACGTTCCTGGTCCCGTTCGGTCATCGACTATGATGGATCGCTGACCGGGCATGTAGGCGGAGGTCCGGGATTTGTGCTCGTGCCAGACACCCTTTATGGTCGGTGATCAGGCTGATTTCTCCAAACCTATCGAATGGGGAACCTAACATCACAGACATCCCCCATGCTCGGCTCAATATTGTTGTGCCTCGCGACAATTTTGAGCAACACAGCGATAGGGACAATTGGTCTGTCACCTCACCGGAGGGCGTTCGCTATGATGGTTCGGTTATGCTCAAGATTCGTGGAGCCGGTCAGCGCGGGGCGGTCAGCGACGACGTACCGATCAACTCAGTGGGCGACGGGACGACATTGCGCAACGCTTCCGATACGGTTTATTATTGGGAAGACGACGAGGAAGTTCTCTTTCTCAGGATCTTCGTACGGGATGATCCGATCATTGAATTGGAACAGCCATAATACAGCTGGCGCGGAGGCCGGACACCCCGAAAAACACGCCAGTGGCCAGGTTCGGGCAGCGGGTTGCAAGCCGTCCCATGAACAAGGTTGGCTTATACCCGGTTCCCGTCATGAGCACTTGACTGGGCGCTCTTAATGATTCAGCAATAGCCACCGCGGGAAGTCCCTGGCGTAGGTCAATCGATAGGTAGCATCGATGTCGATATGAGTCGTGAGAATGAGACCCAAATGGACTGATTTCAGCCTGGGCATTCACAGGGATGATGACTGCCCGCTCTCTTTTTGATGGTCTTTTTTCTCAGGCTTTAGAACTGCACTATGCTCGATTTCCTATCCGCCGATATCCTACGTTTTTTGAGTATTCCCCTACTGGCCGCGCTGGTGGGGTGGGCTACCAATGTGCTGGCCCTGAAGATGACCTTCTATCCCCTGGAATTTCTGGGGCTTCGTCCGTACCTGGGCTGGCAGGGGATCATCCCGGCGAAGGCGGAGTCCATGGCCCGGAGGACTGTCAACCTGATGACCACAAAGCTGGTGGGTGTGCGGGAGGTGATGGAGCGGCTCGATCCCAGTCGTGTCGTCGAGGCCCTGTCTCCGGGCGTTGAGCAGATGCTGGGAAAGGTCATCGACCAGACCATGGCGGAGCACCAGCCAATGATCTGGGAGTTGATGCCCGAGGCGGCGCGCCAGGATATTTACGGGCGCGCTGCCGCCGATGCGGAGGAGGTGATCAGCCAGTCCCTGATCGATCTGAAGTTGGAGGCAGAGGAAGTCCTCGACCTCGAAGAAATGGCCGTGGAAGCTCTGCTCGAGGACCGGGCCTTTTTGAACAGAATCTTTCTCGAGTGTGGCAGGGAGGAGTTCAAATTCATCGAACGCTCGGGACTCTATTTCGGATTTCTATTCGGGCTGGTCTTGATGGTCGCCCGGTTCTTTCTCGAGGCCAGTTGGCTGATGCCCCTGGCCGGTTTCTTCATCGGGTATCTGACCAATTTTGTGGCTTTGAAGATGATCTTCAAACCCACCCACCCCAGGAAGGTCTTTGGTCTGAGCTGGCAGGGTTCGTTTCTCAAGCGTCAGGATGAGGTCAGCGAGGCCTACGCCCGGCTGGTCTCACAGAATATTATCAATACCAACAACATCCTTGAGGCGATGTTCGAGGGGTCGGGCGGAGCAAGGCTCATCGAAATCATCGAGCGTCATGTCGTTGAGGCTGCGGACCGCTACGAGGCTGTCCCCCGGTTGATGACCAATTTTCTGCTGGGAAGTGACGATTATGATGAACTCAAGAGTCGGATCGCCACGGAGATCATCGCAGCCGTCTCCACCCACGCGCTGCGCCCCAATCGCTTTCTCGATCTGCAGCTCACCTTCGACTTCGACGGCGAGGGCCGCGCCGCCAGGCAGCGCTATCTCTACGTCTTCATCGACGATGGCGATCTCACCCGCGTCTTCAGCGCCGATCTCGGCGCCCTGCTCGCCACCCAGCGA
>SKNI01000629.1 GCA_007120615.1 Myxococcales bacterium
AGAGCACCTCCCATCTGACCGGGGCTTCGCTCCCAGGCCGACGCGTGGTCAAAGGCCACGGCGCTGTCCACAAAGAGGAGGTGGTCGTCGTTCATGATCACCGCCCACAGCAGGGCGCCGTCGTCAAACCAGGCGTATTGCACGGTGTGTCGAATCACCTGGCGTCGCAAACTCCCCCGACTGAGCTGGGTGAAGATATTGAAGATCTCCTCCATTCGCTCGCGGTCGTCAAAGGGAACCAGCACCGCCTCCCGGGTGCTCTGTAAGCGAATCAGGGACGCGACCAGGTCCACGCCCTCTCGATCGAAGAAAGAGTCTTCCAGACCGTAAAAAACTACGGCGATCTGACCGGTGATATTCTGGAGGATATCCTTCTCTACATCGATGAGGAGCTCTTCGCGCATCTCGGTCAATAACCCATCGAGGCGCCCGCGCTCCTCCGGGGCGAGCATCATGCGGATCAATTGCAAGATCTGTTCGGGATCTGCGGAGAGGCGAATCATGCCCAGGATGCCCGGTCTGGCGAGCCCGCCCAGTGCGGGAAGTTCGCCGCGGGCGCTGCCGAGACCGTCGATGATCATGGGCAGGCTGGTCCCGCCCGGGGTCAAAAGATCCAGGGTCAACTTTTCGCCCTCTTCCTCCAGACTCACCGAAAAATAGACCTCCCCCAATTGCTCCGCCAGATGGTTTCGCAGAAAAGCTGCTCGGCCCTCTCCGGAGAGTCCTCGCACCAACTCGTTACCCCGGATCACGCCGTGAACGACGCTCTCCTGAGCGCCGGTCAACTCCAGCAACTCCTTCTTCTCTTCTCCCACAGCTCGATGATTTTCACCCAGCTCCCAGATCGCCGTATCCAGCGAAGACACCCCTTCTCTAAGCGGCCATCCCACCACAATTCGTCGGCTATCGGTGCTCGCAAAGCTCGTCCAACTGCCGTCGCTATATTCTCTCCAGCCCTCGCCGCGACGCATTCCCGGATCGACCTCGCGTCGCTCCAGACTCCCCGACCAGGCTTCCTCCACGTTGGCGCCGCTCTCGTGGTCGGCCCACATGGCGACCGCCAATTGCCCGTGACTCCAATAGGCCAGCGCCGGTGCATCCAGCGCCGCTCCCAACTCCACCCAGGAGGCCAAATCTTTCATCGGAGGAATCGCAAGCGGCGTCCTCCTCGACACCTGATCGATGGCATTGATCAATTCCGTCAGGCTGCCCGAATAGACCACCAGATCGGCATCAGCAGGCACCAACTCCGCAAGAATATGGGCCCCTTCTATTCCCCGGGGAGGCTCGGGATGGCTGCACATCGGTAGACATCCGGAAAGAAATAAAACTCCCGCAAGCGCCCACAAAAGTGCGCCCACCCTGGAGGTCCGGGACGTCTTCACATCGCTATTGGAGGGTAGATTCATAAAGGTTTTGGACTTCCACTTGGGACGATCGAGCAAAACGACTATACTATATCAGCGATTGTCATTGCACTACGCCCTGCGATAAGAAACGAAACCGTACATTCTTTGATTCCAACCTTTCTCATACGCACGAGTCATCCGTGAAGAGCACGCTGGTCGAGCTGCCACCTGATGGTGAGGATAACGACGACGAGAGCGGGGATTTCATCCGGGCAAACTCCGTCGACGATCTCGCACAGCAGACCAATATCGGCAACGACGAGGTCTTAAACCGGGTCCTTCTCCCGGGAAAGCGCTTTGGGTCTTATCATATTCTGGGGTTCGTCGCCGCCGGCGGAATGGGCGAGATTTACGCGGCCCAACGACTGAAGTCTGACGGAACTCGATCGAAGCCAGTGGCGCTTAAGGTCATCACCGCCGAGTTTTCCAATGATTGGCGCATCATCGAGCGATTCAAGCGCGAGGCTCGGATCTCCAAGGCCATTAGCTCCCGCCATGTCGCACGAGTTTACGAATACGGCGAATCTCCACAGGGCCACGTTTTTCTGGCCATGGAACTCCTCAGCGGTGAAGAGCTCTTCGACCGACTTCACCGAGAGCGCGTCCTCTCGCCGATGGTTTTAGCGGAACTCTCCCTTCAGATCCTGAAAGGACTCCACCAGATCCACGAGTCCGGCTTTGTCCACCGAGACATCAAGCCGGAAAATATCTTTCTCGCCAGACATCCAAAAAAAGACCGCGAGGACGTAAAGATCCTCGACTTCGGCATCGCCAAACGAGCCGACCAGAAGTCCGACCCCCTCTTAAGCGTGGTCGGCCAGATCTACGGCACCCCCCAATATCTGGCCCCCGAACAGGCCGTCGATCCCGACGTGGATCATCGGGCCGACCTGTATAGTGTGGGGGTAATCATGTACGAATGCGTCACGGGCTATCTGCCCTTTGACGGGGAGACCTCCTACGACACCATCGTCGCCCATCAGACCAAAGACGTCCCCCCGCTTCCCTCGTCGATCGATCCCGGATTTTCGGAGATCCTCTACCACGCCCTTGCCAAATCGCCGGGCGCCCGATTTCAATCCGCCGTGGAGATGGGAAGGATGCTCAAACGCTGGCTCGACGAGGCCAGTTGGGTGGCCGACGAGGAATTGTCACTTCCCGATGACCTAAAACTGGACTCCATCGCCGGCGACGACGACCCCGAAGATCTCAGCCTTCCTCCCGAGCCACAACAAAATCAAGCCGACGCCGGCCCCTCCTCAGCCACTTCCTCGCCGCCCCGACCTGCATCCTCCAAAAGATCGAAGCCCCCAGAGATCAAGCCTCCCCCGGAGAGTTCCTCCGATTCAATCCCCGCCCCCGAGATTACCTCCGAGCTTCGCAACCCCTTGTCCAAGGACGACAAGGAAATCTCGACCTCCGATGCTCGCACCGCACAGGTGATTACGGGAATCGCCCTGGGGCTTTTGATCCTTGCCGTCTTGTCGTTTTTGCTACTCTGAACGCCCCGTCATTGCCCGGGACTAACGCCCCGCCAGGGCTGGCCACTGAGTCGAACGACGCCCTGGCCGTGGGAGCAGATCTGGCCGTCGGCGTCGACGATATGGGCCGACGAAAAGACCAGCCTTTTGCCGGCCCGATCCACGGTGGCCTCGGCGCGCACGAAGTCTCCCATGACGGGCTGTTCGAAATTCATGGACAACTGAAGGGTTGCCGACCTCCGCGTGGGATC